>DATLMQ010000318.1:0-18873 GCA_035537215.1 Acidobacteriaceae bacterium | reverse complement strand
CTGGCTTCGGCGCAACATCTCGCCGCGATTCGTGCAGGCGAGGTTACAGCCGGTCTCCGGCAGAATCCATCGGCTCTCTTGGGCGGGCAGATGGTTACGCTGGGACCGGACAATCCCAACGGCCCCGACTTCTACCAGGCGGGTCTGCAGCGGCTGTTTGAGCGCGGCAACAAGCGCGGCATCCGCCTGGAGAACGCGCGATCAACCACGGCGTTGAATGGACATCTGCTCGACGACCAGCGGCGGCAGGTCGACCTCGCGGTGCGGCACGCCTTCTCGCGGATGCTGTTTGCGCAGCAGGCGCTCACGATTTCGCGCGAGAACCTTGAGGATTACCGGCGAACAGTGGCGCTGATGCAGGTTCGTCTGGATGCCGGCGCGATTGACCGCACGGACTTCGAGCGGATCGAGCTCCAGCTGTCCGGCTTCGAGTCGGATCTTGAGAACTCCCAGCTCGCGGTGCGGCAGGCCAGCATCGCGCTGCAAACGCTTGCAGGCATCGCGCGCCCTAGCGACGATTTCGCGATCACCGGGACGCTCGACCCGCCGGAGATCACGCCTTCGCTGGAAGAGCTCCGGACAGCCGCGCTGGCCAACAGGCCGGACCTGCAAGCCGCTGAGGCTCAGGTGCAGGTGAACGCCGCGGCCCTCAAACTCGCCGTAGCCAACGGGACCGCCGACCCGACGATCGACGCCGAGTACGAGCGTACCGGCCATGCGAACACGTTTGGTGGAAACATCAACATCCCTCTCCGGCTCTTCGACCGCAATCAGGGCGAGAAGGAGCGGGCACGCTACGAGCTGGAAAGCAGCCGCCTGGGGGTGACTGCCGCGCGCAATCAGGTCCTCTCCGAGGTCGACACCGCGTGGGCCAGCTTCCAGACGGCGAAGACGCAGTCCGCGCGATACCGCTCCAAGTACCTCGCCGAAGCGGCGCATGTGCGCGACAACCTCGAGTTCAGCTATCGCAACGGCAACTCCACGCTGCTCGATTATCTGAGCGCGCTGGCCGACTTCCGCCAGGTCAACCTCACGGCCCTGAATGCGAACCTTCAGCTTCGGCTCTCGCTCGAACAGCTGGCCTATGCCGCCCAGACGGAGATCCTCCCATGACGCCTTTACGACTTTGCCGCCAGCATCTCGCGACCGCACTTGCGTACTTTGCCCTGGCTTCCGCGGCAGGCTGCAAGCAGGCCGCATCCGCTCCCGAGCCCACTCCGACCGCGAATATCCAGGTGGGAACCGTGCACATGCAGCCAGTGGCGGACACCCTGCAGCTTCCCGGCCGTGTGCAGGCCGACCCCGCGCACCTGGTGCACATCTACGCTCCACTCAGCGGCCGTCTTCTCAACCTCAGCCTCGCGCCAGGCCAGGAGATCCGCAAAGGCCAGACAGTCGCCACGCTGCAGAGCGGAGACGTGGCGCAGGCCCGTGCGGACTTCGAGAAGGCCCACATCGAAACGGTGCGAGCCGACGGAGCGTTAGCCCGCGGAAAGTTGCTCGCCGCCCACGAGGTGCTCTCGCAGGCGGACTTGCAGGAGCTGCAGGCCACTGCTGAAGCCGCGCATGCCGAGCAGGAGCGCGCACGTCAGCGCGTGCACGAGCTTGGCTTCTCGGAGAACGGCACAAGCGATCTGACCAATGTAACCTCGCCCATCAGCGGCACGGTCCTCGAGATCGGCACGGCTGCCGGCGAGATGCAACGTTCGCTCGAGACGACGACCGGCATCGCTACCGTGGCGAACCTGGATACGGTGTGGGTCGCGGGCGACCTGTATGAGCAGGACCTTGCCGCGGTGCACCTTCACGACAGCGTCACCGTTCTCTTCCCTGCCTACCCGGGCGAGCGTTTCCGCGGCACGGTGAGCAACATCGGGGATGCGCTCGATCCCGCAACGCACGCCGTGAAGGTGCGTGTTGTGCTCGCGAATCCAAAGCATCGACTGAAGCCGGATATGTTTGCCACGCTTGAGATCGCACGACCCGGAAGCGCGCGCATTCTCATCCCGCAGGGTGCTGTCCTGCACGACGGCAACGTGACCGAGGTCTACGTGCCTGCAGGCGGAGGCAAGTACGTCACACGCACCGTGACCACCGGCCCCGCCATCGGCAATCAGGTCGAAATCACCGGGGGACTTCGCGACGGAGAACAGATTGTCACAGCGGGCGCAGCCTTTCTGCGCGAACCGGCAGGAGACTGACCATGGCCTCCTTCCTGAACCTGCTCCTTCGCTATCGCACCATCCTGCTCATCGGGCTGGCCGCGGCCCTGGCGGCCGGCGTCTATGGGGCGCTGAAGCTCGACATCGAAGCTTACCCAGATCCGTCGCCACCGCTGGTGGAGATCATCACCCAGAACCCCGCGTGGTCGGCTGAGGAGATCGAGCAGCAGGTCACCTCGCCCATCGAGCTCACACTCAACGGGACGCCGGAGCTGGAACAGGTGCGCTCGATCAGCATCTTCGGGCTCTCGGATGTGAAGCTGTACTTCCGCTTCTCGAGCGATCTTTTTCACGATCGCCAAGAGGTCCTCGCGCGCCTCCAGACGCTGCAGCTACCTAACAATCTGCAGCCGCAACTCTCGCCGTGGTCCCCTATTGGGGAGATCTATCGATATCAATTAACTGGGCCGTATTCTCTGAACGACCTGAAGGCCACGCAGGATTGGCTGGTGCGCCGCGAGTTGAAACAGGTTCCCGGCGTGATCGACATCACGACCTTCGGCGGCACCACGAAGCAATATCAGATCGAGCCCGACCCCAACAAGCTTCTGGCCTACGGCGTCACCCTTCCGCAGGTCATCGCTGCCATCCAGAACAGCAATGCCAACGCCGGTGGCAACTACCTCTCTGTGGGCGATCAGAACATCAATGTCCGTTCGCTAGGCTTGCTCCACACCATAGACGACCTGCAGAACATTGTCGTGGCCGAGAAAAACGGAACCCCCGTGCTGTTGCGGGATGTAGCTACGGCAAAGGAGGGTTTTCAGCCGCGCCTCGGCAGGATCGGCCGGGGCAGCCAGAACGATATCGTCGAAGCTATCGTCCTGCTGCAGAGAGGCCAGGAGAGCCTGCCCGCGCTGGAGGCTCTGAAGAAGAAGATCGCCGAGCTGAACCATGGATCTCTCCTGCCGGCAGGCATGCGCATCAGCACCATCTATGACCGCACGCGTCTGATCGACCAGACGACTCACACAGTGCAGCACGTCATCCTTACGGGACTCGTGCTCGTCACGCTGGTGTTGCTGCTCATGCTGGGCGATCTGCGCACCACGTTGATCGCCGCGGCGACGATTCCGTTTGCCGTTCTGTTTGCCTTCTCCATGATGGTGTTGACGGGACGGCCTGCCAATCTGATCTCGATCGGCGCCATCGATTTCGGCATCCTTGTGGACGCATCCATCGTGGTGCTGGAGAATATCTTTCGCCGCCTGTCGCGCCGCGCTCCCGGGGACGCGGCCGGCCCGGCCATTGTCCAGGGCGTGCAGGATGCGGCACGGCCGGTCCTCTTCTCCACGCTGATCATCCTCATCGCATTCATTCCGCTCTTCACGATGCAGGGCGTCCCCGGCAAGATCTTCGCGCCGATGTCGGTCACCTACGGCTTCGCGCTCACCGGCGCACTCGTCTTCTCGCTGGTCTTCGCACCGATTCTCAGTGAGCTGTTTGCACCTGCACGGCGGCGTCCTTTGCCGAACGACCCGCACGCAGCGAAGGGCGATGCGACCCTCGCACACGGCGTGGACGAGGGCACCGTGCTCAGCCGCTTCTTCGCGCGTCATTACGAGCGCCTGCTGACCCACACTCTCGCCAGGCCGCGCCGTATGTGGATCACGGTGTTCATCGCCGGTGTGGCCGCGGTCCTGCTCTTCATCTTTGCCCTCGGCGGCGAGTTCATGCCTCCGCTCGAGGAAGGCAATCTGTGGATCCGAGCCACCCTGCCGCAGGACATCTCGTTCGAGCGCGCGGCGGAACTGGCCGATCAGATTCGCACCGAGCTCAAGCGCTATCCGGAAGCCACACAGGTGGTGTCGCAGGTAGGCCGGCCCGATGACGGAACGGACGTGACCACCTTCAACAATGTCGAGTTCGGCGTCGACCTGAAGCCGCGCAGCCAGTGGCCCGCAGAGACGCACGGCCGAAAAGAGAAGCTGATCGAGGCCATGCAGCATGACCTCGCCAAGTATCCGGGCGTCGTCTTCGGCTTCTCGCAGACCATCCAGGACAACGTGGAAGAGGCGATGAGCGGCGTCAAAGGAGAGAACTCGCTGAAGCTGTTCGGGGACGACCTCAACGAGCTCACCCGGCTCGCCGACCAGATCCTCCACACGATGGCGCAGGTGCGCGGTGTCGCCGACTCCGGCGTCTTCAAGGTCAACGGCCAGCCCAGTCTGGTGATCAGCGTCAACCGTGAGAGAGCCGCGCGCTACGGCGTCGCTCCCTCCGACATCAACGCCGCTGTACAGGCTGCGGTGGGCGGCGCGCCCGTGAGCCAGATGATCGAAGGCGATCGACGCTTCGATATCGCCGTGCGCTACCCGCAGGCCGACCGCAGCGGACCCGACGCGATCGGACGAATCCTGCTTCCCACACCCGACGGCGGACGAGTGTCGCTTTCGCAGGTCGCCGACATCGGCATTCACGAAGGCAGCTTCATGATCTTCCGTGAAGGCGGCCGTCGCTACATCCCGATCAAGTTCAGCGTGCGCGGTCGTGACCTTGCAGCCACCATCCAGGATCTGCAAAAGCAGCTTCAGGACAAGATACAGCTGCCGCAGGGCTACTCGTATTCTTGGGCCGGTGAGTTCGATTCGCTGCGGAAGGAGCAGCAGCGCCTCGCGATCGTCATCCCCATCAGCCTGCTCGCAATCTTTCTGCTGCTCTACCTGCAATTCCAGCGCTGGGTCGATGCGCTCATCGTTCTGGCCACGCTTCCCTTCTGCGCTATCGGAGGCATCCTGGCCCTGCTCATCACGCGCACATCGTTCAGCATCTCCGCCGCCGTGGGCTTCACCTCACTGACGGGAGTCGCCACGCTTGCGGCGGTGGTATTTCTCTCTGGGATTCGCCGGGTACAGAAGACGCAGCCCGGGCCTGATTCGCTCCGCGCTGGAGCGCTGGATGAATTGCGTCCGATCTTGATGGCGTGCTTCTCCGCCGGTCTGGGCCTCTTGCCAGCGGCAGTGATGAACGGCATCGGAGCCCAAGCGCAACAGCCGCTGGCGCGCGTCGTCGTCGGAGGCATGGTGACCACGATTCTTGCGGTCCTGCTGCTCATTCCGGAGTTCGTGTCCCGCACCAAACCGCCCTCGGATCTTCCAGGAGCGAAGAGCTGACGGCGGCGAAGCGTGCTGGCGGATGTTTGCGCGGGGCGCGTTCCCTGAGCTGCAGCGCGGGAGAACACAGCTGACGAAGTGCGCGCGCGAACTTCACGTCCGTGCGTGCACCTCGCGCTACGTGGCTTTACGCTGAAAGGCTGTCTTCTTGCCTGTGAAGGAACTGCGGGCCTTGACGGAGGCTGCAGACGCCCCCGGAAGCGGCTTGGCGCCAGTCTTGGCGTGGGCGGCCTTTTCGCGCAGAGCCTGCAGCTTCTGCTCTTTCGGGCTCAGGCCCGTCTTTCTTGTGGTGGCTGGTTTCGGCGGCAGATCGCTCATGCTGGGATTTTCTCATGGCTCGCCGCAGACCGCCGTCCCGATACTCGCATCAACAATGCAGCAGATGCCGGAACGTAGGAATTACTTCGAGATCCGCAGCAGCACCACGCCATGCCCGGGCACGCGAACCACGTAGGGATCGGCGAGATGTCCGAGATTCTCGCCCGTCCAGACGTTTCGCGCAGAGCCCGCCTTACCCAGGCCGATCTTCTTGAGATCCACCGTCGCGCTCATCATCCCTGGATGCCGGTTGAAGATCCCCAGAGCGCTCCCGCCATCGCTCAACGGACGAACCCAGATCTCCAGCGGACCCTCAGCACTCACGCGGTCTCCCTGCCGGCCCGCCGCATCCTGATCGATCGCGATTACATCCTTGTTCGTCAGCAGCGCGACCGTCTCCGGCGTCATCTTCGAGAGATCGTTGCCGGCCAGCAGCGGCGCCGCGAGGATCGCCCAGAGGCTCATGTGCGTGCGGTACTCCTCCGCCGTCATGCCGCCATTGCCCACCTCCAGCATGTCGGGATCGTTCCAGTGACCCGGCGTCGCGAACCGCGCCAGCCCCGCCTGCCCGAAGCCGATCTCCTCCATCCGGGCATACTTGTCCGTGATGTCCCCAGTGGTGCGCCACAGGTTGCCGCCGACCTCGGCTCCCCATCTCCAGACCGCGTCATTGCCATATTGGCACAGGCTATAGACGATGGGCCGTCCCGTAGCGCGCAGCGCATCGCGCATCTTCACATAGGCGTCCACCATCATCTGGTGCGCGGCTTCGGGTGAACCCGCGGTCTTCATCTTCTCGCGCAGGCCGCACAGATCGTACTTCAGATAGTCGATGCCCCAGGCCGCGTAGGTCTTCGCGTCCTGCACCTCATGTCCGTAGCTGCCCTCGTAGTGCGCGCACGTCTTCGGCCCCGGCGAGGAGTAGATCCCCAGCTTCAGCCCTTTGCTGTGTACGAAATCCGCGAGCGCCTTCATGTCCGGGAATTTCTTGTTGGGCTGAATGTTGCCCTGGGCATCGCGCCCGCCCTCCCAGGTGTCATCGATGTTGATGTACCTGTAGCCGGCATCGCGCATGCCGCTGGAGACCATCGCCTCGGCCTGCGCCCGGACGGTCGCATCGTCCACCTTGTCATTAAACAGATTCCAGCTGTTCCACCCCATCGGCGGCGTCGACGCAGGCCCTCCCTGCTGGGCGCCGAGTGAACCGCACGCAGCCACAGAGGCCACCAGGACGAGCAAGCGACGGAACAGGTTCATGCACACACCAGCTTCATGAAGTCAGAGAGCGAGACAGTTATACGTCAGCCTGACGGAGGCTGCCAACCCTGCGCTCGGCACCTCGCCACTCCGTTTAGCCCGCGAACCGCACGCTACGTGAGCGCTCGATCCAGGTGCGTGTACCCTCCATCCACCACGATCTGCTGCGCCGTCGTATGACCTGATCTCTCGCCCGACAGCAGGAACACCGCCATCGCCGCGATCTCCGCCGCTTCTGTCATCCGGCGCCCCAGCGGCACCCGCTGCGCGATGCGCTCGAGGCTCTGCTTCGGATCATCCAGCGTCGCCAGCCACTGCTCGTACAGCGGCGTCAGCACCTCCGCCGGGAGCACGCAGTTCACGCGTATGCCATAGGGCAGCAGCTCCGCCGCCCACTCGCGCGTCAGCGCCAGCTGCGCTCCCTTGGCGGCTGCGTACGCGCTCGTCCCTCCCTGCCCCGTAATTGCCACCTTGGAGCTGATGTTCACAATCGCTCCCCGGGCCTCCTTCAGCAGCGGCAACGCATAGTGCGCCATCGCATAGTAGTGCAGCAGATTCTGCCGCAGGCTTTCGGTAAACCGATCCGGGCTGCCGCTCTCCAGCCCCACCGAATCGTTCATCCCCGCATTGTTTACCAGGCCATCGAGCCGCCCGTGCCGCTCACCCACGAATGCCACAGCATTCCTGCACTGCTCGCTTTCGGCAAGCTCCGCCTCGAAGAACTCACACGCCGCGCCGGCCGCCTGCATCTCTTCGCGAAATCGTGCCGCAGCCTCCGACATTCTCCCGGCCACCACAACGCTCGCCTGCTCCGCAAGGCACGCGCGCGTAATCGCCTGCCCAATCCCCGAGCCGCCGCCCGTGATCAGAATCACCTTGCCGCGCAGTCCCAGGTCCACAGGTCTCTCCGCTGTCTCACAGTTACCGCAGGTTCAGAAACCCGCCATCGATCGAGTAGTCCACGCCCGTCACAAACCCCGCATCGTCCGAGCAAAGATACAGCGCCAGCTTCGCCACCTCATCCACCCTGCCCATCCGCCCAATCGGCTGCGCGGCGGCCAGCTCTTTCATCTTCTCCGCCTCGCGTCCCGGATAGTTCTTCGCCACAAATCCATCCACAAACGGCGTATGCACACGGGCCGGCGAGATGCAGTTGCACCGGATCCCCTGCGCCAGATAGTCCTTCGCCATTGAGAGCGTCATCGCGCGCACGGCGCCCTTGGTCATCGAGTACGCAAAGCGGTCGGCAATCCCGGAGGTAGCGGCCGTCGAGGCCATGTTCAGCATCACGCCGCGCCTGGCTTCAACCATCGGCTCCAGCACCGCGCGCATCGCCAGATAGGTGCCGCGCACATTGACGGCATACAGTCGGTCCATATCCTCCGGCGACGTCGTCCCAAGGTTCCCCACATGCGCAATCCCCGCGCTGTTCACCAGGATCGTCGCCGCGCCCGTCGTCTCTCGCAGCCGCGCGAAGGTCGCCTCCACGGCGCCCGCATCGGTCACATCGCAGGGCAGGACCGCAGCGTCGCCTCCTCCTCCGCCCGCGATCTCCGCGGCCGTCTCTTCGAGCTTCGCTCGATCCCGATCCACAAGGCTGACCTGTGCCCCCGCTGCAGCGAACAGCACGGCAATGGCTCGCCCGATTCCACTCGCGGCTCCCGTCACCACCGCACGCTCTCCGTCTAGTCGAAACACGCCTGATCCTCTCACGCCGCGAACTCGCCTGAGTTGTACTGCCCGCATCGCGCCCGTGTCAAAAGCGCAAAGCCCGCCTCCGCCTTCGACTGCTTCCCGCGCATCGTTCGCGCAATCGTTCTCTCTCTGGCGCAAATCCTCTTTCATTGACGGAAAGACAACGTGCCCCATAGACTTCGGGCTGCGGCTGGACAGCCTGCGATCTGCTGCGCGAAACCGCGCCGCCAATCCAAATTCAGTATCTCCGGCAGAGGAATCCGTGATCCCCATCACCATCACCGATGTGCGCATCATCGACCTCCGCTTCCCCACCTCGCGCGCGCAGATCGGCTCTGACGCCGTGAACAAGGATCCCGACTACTCGGCCGCCTACTGCATCCTCCAGACCGACGCCGGCCTCGAAGGCCATGGGCTCACCTTCACCCTCGGCCGCGGCAACGAGCTCGTGGTCGGTGCGCTGCACTTCCTCAAGACCTTTGTGCAGGGCCGCAGACTCGACTCCCTTACCTCCGACCTGAACGCCTTTTTCCTGCAGCTGACCGGCGACTCCCAGTTCCGCTGGCTCGGCCCCGAAAAAGGCGTCATCCATCTCGCCGTCGGTGCCATCCTCAACGCCGTGTGGGACCTCTACGCCAAGGCCGAAGGCAAGCCCGTGTGGCGGCTGCTGGCCGACATGACCCCGGAGCAGATCGTCGCCGTCGTCGACTTTCGCTACATCGCCGACGCCCTCACACCCGAGGATGCTCTCGAGATCCTCCGCCGCGGCAGGACCGGCCAGTCGCAGCGTCTCGCACATCTGGAGCAGGAGGGCTTCCCGGCGTACACCACCTCGGCCGGCTGGTTCGGCTACAGCGATGAGAAGATCCGGGGCCTGTGCCGCGAAGGCGTCGCCGAAGGCTGGCGTCACTTCAAGCTCAAAGTCGGCGGCGACCCGGCCGACGATCTCCGTCGCGGCAGTATCGTGCGCGAAGAGATCGGCTGGGACAACTACATCATGGTGGACGCCAACCAGAAGTGGGGCGTCGAGGAAGCCATCCGCCGCACACGCCAGCTCTCCGCGCTGAAGCCCTGGTGGATGGAAGAGCCCACCAGCCCCGACGACATTCTCGGCCACGCCCGCATACGCCGCGAAGCCGCGCCCGTCCGCATCGCCACCGGCGAGCACTGCCACAACGCCGTCATGTTCAAGCAGCTCTTCCAGGCCAACGCCATCGACGTCTGCCAGATCGACAGCTGCCGTGTGGCGGGCATCAACGAGAACCTCGCCATCCTGCTCATGGCCGCCAAGTTCGGCGTCCCCGTCTGTCCGCACGCCGGCGGCGTCGGTCTGTGCGAATATGTACAACACCTCGCGATCTTCGATTTTCTTGGCGTCTCCTGCAGCCTGGAGGATCGCGTGATCGAGTATGTCGACCACCTGCATGAACACTTTCGCGACCCGGTAGTCATCCGGCGCGGCCACTACCTCCTGCCTCGGCAGCCGGGCTACAGTGCAGAGATTCTCCCCGAATCTCTCGATCAGTACGCCTTCCCGGGCGGGGCCATCTGGAAAGGACAAGCGCATGAAGTTCGTCTCGTTTAAAGATAAGCAGGGAGCCGTTCGAGGCGGCGTCCTGGAAGGTTCCACGATCCGCCCGCTCGCCCGCTCCGGCAGTGACGACGTCCTCGCCCACATCGCCTCCGGCAGCTCCGCTCCAAGCTTCGAAGGTGAGACGATCCCAGTCGATCAGGTCAGCCTGCTCGCGCCCATCCAGCAGCCGCCGCGGGTCTTCGGCATCGGTCTCAACTACCGCGCCCACGCCGAAGAGTCGAAGATGGCTCTGCCCTCCTCGCCGGTGGTTTTCATCAAGCTCTCGTCTTCGGTCGTCGGCCCCGACACCGACGTCATCCTCGCCCCCAACGCCACCGACCCCGACTACGAAGCCGAGCTCGGCGTCGTCATCGGCCGCCCCGGCCACTACATCAAGGCCGCCGACTGGGAGCAGCACGTCTTCGGCTACACCATCGTCAACGACATCAGCGCCCGCGGCATCCAGCGCTCCAGCACGCAGTGGAACCTTGCCAAGAGCTTCCCCACCTTCACCCCGATGGGTCCCGTCATCGTCACCCGCGACGAGATCGCCGACCCTCACGAGCTCGACATCCGCCTCACCCTCTCCGGCGAGGTCATGCAGTCCGCCAAAACCAACGACCTCATCTTCCGCATCCCCGAGCTCATCGAATACCTCTCGAGCATGGTTCCTCTGCTCCCCGGCGACGTCATCAGCACGGGCACGCCCTCCGGCGTCGGCATGGGCCGCACACCGCCGCGCTGGCTTCGCCCCGGCGACGAGATGGTCGTCGACATCCAGGGCATCGGCAGCCTTCGCAACCGCACCCGGAGCGCCTGAGCTTCGGCACCGACGGAGAGCACCTCATGGTCCGCAGCGGCCTCTCTAACCCGCACAGGAACTCCCTTCCCGGGAGCGCAGCTCGCCCGGCTGCGCTCCCATCGGAGTCCGTGTGAGCACACCCGCCAGCTCCGTCCCCCGTGCCCTCCGCACCGTCGACGCACACCACCACCTCTGGCGCTACACCCCCGCCGACTTCGGCTGGCTCACCGACGAGATGGCGAGCCTCCGCCGCGACTTCCTCCCCGCTGACCTCGTCGATGCCCTCGCCTCCGCCTCCGTCGATGCCACGGTCGCCGTGCAGGCGCGGCAGTCCCTCGAGGAGACCGACTTCCTGCTCGCCTGCGCCGCCGCCACGCCAGCCATCGTCGGCGTCGTCGGCTGGGTCCCGCTCACCTCCCCCGAGCTCCCCGGGATCCTCGACCGTCTCAGCAACAACCCTCGCCTCGCCGGCGTCCGCGAGATCGCGCAGGGCCAGCCCGCGGGCTTCCTCGACGATCCTGCCCTCAACGCCGGCATCGCCCAGCTCACCCCGCGCAGTCTCACCTACGACATCCTCATCTACGAGCACCAGCTGCCCGAAGCCATCCGCCTCGTCGATCGCCACCCCGCCCAGAGCTTCATCCTCGACCACGCCGCCAAACCCCGCATCGCCAGCGGAGATCTCGAGCCCTGGGCCACGCACCTGCGCGAGCTCGCGCGCCGCCCCAACGTCACCTGCAAGCTCTCTGGCCTCGTCACCGAAGCCCACTGGCACACCTGGTCCCCCGATACGCTGCGCCCTTTCCTCGACCTCTGCGCCGAAGCCTTCGGCCCGCGTCGTCTGCTCGCCGGCTCCGACTGGCCCGTCTGCCTCGTCGCCTCCTCCTACGCTCGCTGGTGGACCGTCCTCCGCAGCTACTTCGCCTTCTTCAGCGCCGAAGAACAGTCCCGCATCTTCGCCGCCAACGCCATCGAAACCTACCGCCTGCAATCCTGAGAGCGTCCATGAACCTCGCCGTCTCCACCGAACCCTCGAACAACAGCGGCCACACGCCTCATAAGCTCTTCCCCGCGGGCCAGTTCTGGTCCTTCACGCTAGTCACGCTTCTCTTCTTCCTCTGGGGCATGTCCAACAACCTCACCGACATCCTCGTCCAGCAGTTCAAAAAATCCTTTGAGCTCTCCCCCCTCGAAGCCCAGCTCGTGCAGACTGCCGTCTTCTTCGGCTACTTCTGCATGGCGCTTCCGGCCGCGATTGCCGCGCGCCGCTGGGGATACAAGATCAGCATCCTCGCCGGCCTCTGCCTCTTCGGCATCGGCATGCTGATGTTCTGGCCCGCCGCGGTCATCGGCCGCTACTGGGCTATGCTCACCGCCCTCTTCGTCGTCGGCGCGGGCTCCGCCACGCTTGAAACCACCGCCAACCCCTACATCGCGCAAGCCGGTCCGTCCGAAACCTCCGAGCGCCGCCTGAACTTCTCGCAGTCCTTCAATCCGCTCGGCACCATCGTCGGCGTCATCACCGGCACCTACTTCATCTTCTCCGGCGTGGAACTCTCTCCCGCCCGCGTCGACCAGCTCAAAGCCCAGGGCACCTACGTCGCCTACCTCCACACCGAGCTCATGCGCGTCGTCCCCACCTACGTCACGCTCGGCCTCGTCGTGCTCGTTCTCGTCGGCATCATCGCCGCCGTGCGCTTCCCCTCCGCCCCGCGTGACAGCGAAATCCTCGAACATGGTTTACTGCACGAGATCGTCTCTCTCCTCCGCACACCGCAGGTCCTCGGCAGCGTCTTCGCGCAGTTCTGCTATCTCGGCGCGCAGGTCAGCACCTGGTCCGCCTTTATCCCTTACATGAAGCAGTACACCGGCGTCTCCGAGCGCAGCGCCGCTCTCTTTCTTACCGGCAATCTCGTCGCTCTCTTCTTCGGCCGGGTCGTCTCCACCGCCATCATGCGCTGGTTCCACCCTCCTCGCATGATGGCCGTCTACGCCATCATCAACATCGTGCTGGTCACCATCGGCGTTCTCCACCCCGGTCCCGTCGGAGCCGGCGCCATCCTCCTCACCAGCTTCTTCATGTCCATGATGTTTCCCACCATCTTCGCTCTCGGCGTCAAAGGCCTCGGCCCCCGCACCAAGCTCGCCAGCTCCCTGCTCGTCATGTCCATCATCGGCGGCGGCATCCTTCCGCCCATCGTTGGCCTCATCGCGAAGCACACCGGAAGCTACGCCCTGGGCTACGTCGCCGTTGCTCTCTGCTACATCGTCGTTGCCGTCTACGGCCTGCGCACCAACCCGCGCGTCGACATCTCCCACGCACCCGCTCTGCCCTGAGGTCCGCGCCACGATTCGAAGCGCTCAGCTCACCCGCTGAGCCACACATCTACATCAACTTGGCCTTGCCCCCAATGGCCAGGTTGATCTCCTCCGCCGCCCGCCGCAGCGCCTCGATCACCTGCCGCTGCGGCACCGACTCCGTGGCGTACTGGATGTACGGAATCGTCAGCGCTCCCAGCGCCGATCCCCGCTCGTCGCAGATCGGAAAGCTGATGTTCACCACGCCTTTCACCAGGTAGCTGGCCCGCTTCTCAAACCCGCTCTTCCGGATCCGATCGAGATGCGCCGAAAGATCGCCCGGCAGCCGCTTGTTCGTGCGCCGTCGCCACTCCGCAATCGTCCGCTCCCGCTCGTCTTTGCCCTGATGCGCCAGGATCACATACCCGCTGGCTGCCTCCATCAGGTCCACCGTCGACCCCAGCTTCACATAGAACCCCAGGTTGGTTGGCGAGTTCACCTGTGCCAGAATCACCACCTTGTCCGCCTCCAGCACGCCCAGGTGGCACGACTGCTGCGCCTCATGCGCCAGCCGCTTCATCACCGGCAGTGCATCCGCAATCAGCCGCTCCGTCGGCGGATGCTCCTGCACCAGCTGAAACAGCCGCATCGTCAGCGAGTAGCGGTCCTCCGCCACCTGCGCGATATACCCTCGCCGCTCCAGGCACAGCAGCATCCTGAAGATCTCCGACACGGTCCGGTCCAGCTCCCGCGCCAACTGACTCTTCGTCAGCCCCTCAGTCTGGTGCGCCAGCAGCTCCAGGATGTCGAGCCCCTTCTCCAGCGCCGGCGTTGCGTAGTTTGTCTTCTGCGGCGTCTTGCCTTGCGCTTTCCTTCGCTTCTCTGCCATGCGCTCCGCGGCCCTCAATCAGCAGACAGCATAGTACACAGGCCGGCGCGCTGCCCCGCCATCACGCCGTGTCATCGCCCCTGGTACCGCGTCAACACATCCTGCAGCGTCAGCACACCCTCCAGCGCTCCACGTGTCGCGCGATTCAGCACCGGCAGAATCGGCCACCTGCGGAAATGCGGCAGAGCGCTCGACAGCGGTTGATCCGGAAAGATCATCGGCGTCCGCTCCGGCCCCAGCCGCCGCTCCAGAGACTCACCCGCATCTGCCCCGCCCTCGGTCTCCGCGGCGAGAATCCGCTGCATCTCCTCCCGCCGCGCGGCATACCAGAGCCCATCGCCGCACCGCACCAGGAACGCATCCGAGTCCGTCGCCTCCTTGTTGTTCTCGAAGATCCGCCGCGTGTTCGCCACCGTCTCCTTGCCTTCAAAGATCGGCACCGCCACCGGCTGCAGCGCATCCTCAAAGTGCAGCTCCGTCTCCTCGCGCTGCTCCTCCATCGAGGGCAGATACAGCCCGTCCTGGTGCGTAAACAACTCAAACACCGGCACCGGCTGCAAGGCCCGCGAGATCAGGTACGCGATCGTGTTCGCCAGGATTACCGGCAGCACAATCGAGTAGTTCCCGCTCACCTCCAGCACCATGAACACCGACGTCAACGGCGCCCGCAGAAACGCCGCAAAGAGCACGCCCATCCCCACCAGCGCATACGATCCGATCGATCCCGTCAGCGCCGGAAAGAAGATCTTCTCGAACGACCCTACCGATGCCCCCAGCATCGCCCCGATAAACAGCGTCGGCGCAAACATCCCTCCCGGCGTCCCGCTCGCAAACGACACCGTCGTCGCCAGGATCTTGAACACTGCCAGCAGCAGCAGCAGCTTGAACGCGAACTGCCCGTGCATCGCCTGGTCGATCGCCCCATAGCCCGCGCCCATCACCTCCGGCAGACCGAAGAACCCGATCGCCCCCACCATCAGCCCTGCCGCCGCGGGCTGCAGCATCTGCATCCACGCCGGCTGCCTGCGCAGCGCCGGCCGCAGGTACTCCAGTGCCTTGGCAAACAGCAGCGACGCCACACCTCCCACCAACCCCAGCACCGCGTACGCCATCAGCTCGCGCGGATCCCGCAGGTTCACCGTCGGAATCCGGAACATCGGCTGCGCTCCCCAGAACCACCGCGCCACCACCACCGCCGACACCGCCGACAGCACAATCGACCCCAGCACCGCCGAGGTCCACTGCCCGATCACCTCTTCGATCACAAACAGAATCGCCGAGATCGGAGCATTGAAGGCCGCCGCCAGCCCCGCCGCCGCGCCCACCGGCGCAAACACCCGCAGCCTCTCCCGCGACAGCCCCACCTTGCGGCTGATGTACGACGCCACCCCCGCGCCAATCTGCAGCGACGGATCCTCCGGCCCCAGCGAGTGCCCGCTCCCGATCGCCAGCGACGACAGCAGAAACTTCCCGATCATCGTCCGCGTCGACGTATACCCGTTGTGGATATACAGCGCCGCCTTCGTCTGATTCACGCCGCTGCCGCGCACCTGCGGAAACACATACCGCGTCAGCCCCGCGATCACCAGCCCCGCCGCCGCCGGCGCCACCAGCAGCCGCACCTGGTGCGGCGCCGGAGCCGACCCCTGCAGCAGCACCGACAGCCACTCGATCGCCATCCGGAACGACACCACCAGCAGCCCCGAGATCACCCCGATAAACACCGCCAGCAGCAGAAACAGCCGCTCTTCCCTGGCCGGCGACACCGTCACCGCCGCCGCCACCGGTCCCGCAATCGGCTGGTCCCCCGCGCGCTCCGCCACGTGGTTCGCCGCGCTCACCGGAACCTCCACCCCCGCCTCGCTCATGGAGCCTCTCCCGGCGTCGTCCCCGCCACCGTCAGCAGCAGCGCATCCTCTCCGCTCGGAGCCCCGCACACCCGCGCCGCCGTCGTCTCCGTATCGCTCACCAGCGCCGCCACGCTGTCCGAGAGCGCCGCATCCCGCTCCAGTGTCCGCCGCTTCAGCTCCGGCTTCACCGCCGTCCACCGAGCCTGCACCGGCTGCAGCTCCACAGGCACCACCACTGCCCCCGTCTCACCCCCCACTCCAGCGCCAGCAGCCCCAGCCCGAGCCCCCAGCATCGCACTGCAGCGCGCCATCCGCCGCTCCGCAATCTCCACCGCATGCATCAGGTGCTCGGCCCGCTCCGTAGCCGGCAGATCCCGGCTCAGGTTCAGCTCCGGCGCACGCCGCGCATTCTCCGCCAGCTCCCGCAGCTTCGCCCGCGCGTCATCCTCCCGCGACCTCCGGCTCTCTCCCAGCGCCGCGGTCAGCAGCTTGTACGCCACCCCGTAGTCGCGCATCGCATACGCCGTCCGCCCCGCCTTCTCCAGCAGCACCGGATTATGCGGGTCCAGGTCCAGCGCCGCCCGATACTGCTTCAGCGCCGCCCCCGGATCGCCCAGCGCCTGCAGCCGGTCCCCGAACACCACCTCCAGGTTCTCCCGCGCCGGCGCATTCCCCGCCGCAATCAGAACCTCCGTCCGCGCTCCCCCTACATCTCCGCGCGAGGCCAGGAAGTCCGCCAGCTCCAGCCGCACCTCGCGCCGTCGCGCCGTGCCGTCTCCGTTCCAGTTCCCGTAGATCGATGCTCTGTAATAGTTCGTCGCCTCCTGCGCATTGCCTCTCTTGAGTGCCAGCCGCGCCAACTCCAGATTCACCAGCCCATCCCCCGGCCGCGCGTCCCACAGCGTCAGAAAGTAGTTCGTCGCTTCCTCTGTACGCCCCGCCTGCGCCAGCGCCTTGGCCAGCTCCAGCTGATCGTCCCAGTCGTTCGGCGAATACGACAGCGCCGTCCGCAGCGCCGCCACCGACTCCCCCGCCCGCCCCTGCTGCAACGCCTCCGCTCCGCGCTCCGCCCACCGTTGCCCCAGCTCTTCCCGATGGCGCTCAAACGAGCGGAACAGCAGCAGCGTCAGCCCGAACATCGTCGCCGTCACACTGCACAGGATCAGAAACGTAAACGTGTCCCGGAGCAGAAGTCCGCGCTGGCCGCGAGATCCCGCGCCCTGAGAGCTTTCCATCAAGATGTGCGCGCTCCTCTCTTACGTGCAGCGTCTCTTACGTACAGCGTTCGTTGCGCGATGCCCCAAACAATCGGTATACACCCAAGCTATAGCCATGGCCCGCCCCCGTGCCAGCTACCCTCCGCCGCCCTCCCATGCCCAGGCAGCACGTCCGAAACAATTCCTTGGAAAGTCCCTGCACTGTTCTGCTACGGTTCTCCGCAATGAGAACGTTTGCCTTGCCCCGCGCCGCCGCCCAGGCTCTGCGCGTTTCCTCGCTCTTGGCTCTGATGCTGTCCACCCACCCCCACGTACTTCGCGCCCAAACCGCGGCCCAGCCTGCCGCCGCTCCCTCCCCCGAAGTCCCCGACTGGGCACTCCCCAACGGCCCCAATCACAAGCAGCACCCTCCCCCCGCCGACTTCCACCGCCCCAGCCGCAACTTCGATACCCCCATCGGCATCTTCACCGGCCAGTCCGATATCGGCGCCGCCCTCGTCCCCTCCAGCGCCTCCTTTGACGCCGGCTCCGGCCAGTACACCATCAACTCCGCCGGCTACAACATCTGGTACACCCGCGACGAGTTCCGCTTTCTCTGGAAGAAGCTCTCCGGCGACGTCTCCCTCGCCGCCACCGTCAACTTCCCCGTCCCCGCCCCTCCCCGTGACCGCAAAGTCGTCCTCGTCATCCGTCAGGACCTCGACGACGACTCGCAAGAGGTCATGACCGCCGAGCACGGCACCGGCATGGTCCACCTCGCCTCCCGCGCCACCAAAAACGCCGAGATGAAGGATATGGAGTACCGCATCTCCGGCAGCCTCTTCCCCGCCACCGTCATGCCCCAGCGCATCGGCATTCAAAAGCATGGCGACGAGATCAGCATGTTCATCAGCGTCAGCGGTGAGCCCATGCACCAGCTCGGCCCGCCCGTCCACGTTCACTTCAACGGCCCCTTCTACGTCGGCCTCGGCTTCTGCCCGCACCTCGCCACCACCGTCGACACCGGAACCTTCTCCGCCGTCGTCCTCGAAAACACCGCCGGCAAAGTCCGTTAGCCGATTCCGCCCGCGAGGTACCTTTCGCAGCCTCAGTGGATCGGTCCGCCCACCATCTTCCCGCGGTGATACACCGCCACAATCCGCTCCGCCGCATCCACATCCGCCGTCGGATCACCGTCCACCACCACCAGGTCCGCCAGCTTGCCCGGCGCGATCACGCCCCTGTCCGTCAGCTTCAGCAACGCCGCCGCATCCACCGTCGCCATCCGGATCGCCTGCCCCGGCGTCAGCCCCGCCGCCACCAGCAAATGCAGCTCACGATGCTCGGAGAAGCCGGGAATGCGCAACGCATTCGCTCCGGAGTCCGTGCCGAACCCGACCTTCACCCCCGCGTCCACCATCGCCTTCAGGTTGCGCTCGTTGATCGCCAGCGATGCCTGCGACGCCGCCACCATCTTCGTGTCGCCCAGCAGCTTCTTCCTCCAGCCCGCATCCGCGAACTGCGCCTTCAGCTCCGGCGTCAGCCCCCCTTGAAAGAACGGGCTCTGCATCCACGCCGGCGCCTGCGCATACACGTACGCCGCCTCATCCATGTCCAGCGTCGGAATGTACCAGACACCCTTGGCCTTCACCGCCTTGAT
>DATLMQ010000317.1:0-6170 GCA_035537215.1 Acidobacteriaceae bacterium | reverse complement strand
CCCCAAGGTCATCGACGCCCGCACCCACGGTGTCATCGACTACTGCCACGCATCCTTCTTCCTCGGTATGGCGCTCGTCTGCCGCAAAACCAATCCCCGTGCCGCCCTCGCCGCGCTCTTCACCGGAAGCTTCGTCCTCGTTCAATCCCTGCTCACCGACTACCCCCTCGGCGTCGCCAAGCTCCTTCCCTTCGCCACCCACGGCCGCATGGACGCCGGCTTCGCCGCCTCCTCTCCCCTCATGCCCACGCTCTTCGGCTTCAACGGCACCCCCGCCGCCCGCGTCTTCCAGGGCAACGGCCTCGTCGAAGCCACGGTCGTCGGCCTCACCGACTGGAACAGCGAGCGAGCCCGCTCCGACTCCACCCCCAGCTCCACAGAAGCCCAGCCGGCCAGCTAACTCGCCCTGTCCTTCAACCCTCAGCCCTCCCGGCTGGCAGTGCCCTCCTCCTGCCAGCCGAGGCCCCCAGCTCCCTCGCTCCAGCCACAAAATCCTCCCCTCCTGTCGCATCCCCCGCCCTGCCGTTATCCTTCAAAGCATGTCCGCTCCCATCCGCACCGCGGTCTTTGGCTTCGGCCTTGCCGGCAGAGTCTTCCATTGCCCCTTCGTCTCCGCCGTTCCCGGCCTGGAGCTCTCCGCCATCGTCCAGCGCCGCGGCGACGAAGCCGCCCAGGCCTTCCCGTCCGCCCGCATCCTCCGCTCCGCCGACGAAGCCCTCGCCGACCCCTCCATCCAGCTCATCGTCGTCGCCACCCCCAACGAGACCCACCTCGACCTCGCCACCCGCGCCCTCCAGGCCGGCAAGCACGTCGTCGTCGACAAGCCCATCACCTCCACCGCCGCCGCCGCCCGCCAGCTCATCCAGCTCGCCACCCAGCAGGGCCGCCTCCTCGTCCCCTTCCACAACCGCCGCTGGGACGGCGACTTCCTCACCCTCCGCAAGCTCCTCGCCGACGGCACCCTCGGCCGCGTCGTCGAAATCGTCTCCCGCTTCGACCGCTTCCGCCCCCTCCCCCGCGAAGGCACCTGGAAAGAGAGGGGCACCCCCGACACCGGCCTCCTCTTCGACCTCTCCCCGCACCTCCTCGACCAGGCCCTCACCCTCTTCGGCACCCCCGACCGCATCACCGCCAACCTCCGCCACGACCGCGACCGCACCGACATCGACGACGCCTTCGACGTCTATCTCGACTACGACCACCTCTCCCTCAACAGCGGCCCCGCACGCGCCCTGCGCTACGCCTGCCACGGCACCGTGCTCGCCGCTGACCCCGCCCCTCGCTTCCTCGTTCACGGCACCCACGGCAGCTTCCGCAAACACGGCGTCGATCCGCAGGAGCCCGTCATGGTCGCCACCGGCCGCCGCCCACCTTCGCTCGCATCATCGGAGCCCTGGCTTCCCGAGCCCGAATCCGACTGGGGCACCCTCACCCTCGCCCCCGTCCTCAGCCAGCCCAGCCAGCTCACCCAAACCCCCATCCCCACCATCCCCGGCGACTACCGCCACTTCTACGCCAACGTCCGCGACGCCATCCGCGGCGAAGCCGCCCTCGCCGTCTCCTCCGAAGACGGCTACCGCACCCTCCGCCTCATCGACCTGGCCCGCCAAAGCCACGCCGAACACCGCTCCCTCCCCGTCACCTGGGACTAACCCCCGACGACCACCGGCTTTCAAATCAGCGTAGGCCCCTAAGGATTAGCAGCGGCCTGAATCACGTGGGCCTCTACCGAAGCGTAAGCCTCTACCGGATTAGCAGCGGCCTTCAGGCCGCTGAATCCCGCCTCCCCCACAAGGGGCTTTAGCCCCGGCCACAGAGACGACCGCACCTCAACCGCATTCGCCCCACCGGATTAGCAGCGGCCTTCAGGCCGCTGAACCAACCCGCCCCCCAAAAGGGGCTTTAGCCCCGGCCACGGAGACGACCGCACCTCAACCGAACTCGCTCTTCGGATTAGCAGCGGCCTTTAGGCCGCTGAATCCCGCCCCCCAAAACAGGGGCTTTAGCCCCGGCCGAACCACCGAGGCATCGGATCCACCAACTCCGTCCGTCCACAGGAGCTATGCGGATATTCGACCGCGCACCGAACCATCCCCGCCCTCACCGGATTCTCCTCAACATACCTCAGACAATCCAAAAAATGCTTTGCATCCGTGACACGGCGACTGTCATACCCACGCTGCCACACATCCCTCCGGCTCTTCAGTCGAAACGAAAACCCACCTTTCACAAACTGCGCAACCTTCTCCAAAGACACATCCGGAGCGGGTGTCACCATGAGGTGCGCGTGATCCGGCATCACGACATAGGCATACAGCTCAAACCGCCCCTTCGAACGATTCTCCTGAAATGTGGAAACCAGAAGCTCAGCATTGTCCGTAACCTGAAACAGTCTTCGCCGGTCTGCCGCCACGGTCGTCAGCAGATACGTCCTACACTCCTGAGGCGCAGGCTTCATCTGCTCAAAATAAGAACGGTTCCCGCAAACGGCAATATATAGTCCGGACCAACCGCCCCACCCCCGGCGCGCTAAACTGGATCCGAGATGTCCACACCGCAGCACAAATCGCCCATGAAGTTCATCGTCGCCGGCGCGATCGTCATCGCGACCGTCATCTGGCTGGCCGTCTCCGCCGGAAACGAGTCCAAGAGCTACTACGTCACCATCGGCGAGCTCCAGGGCATGGGCAAGCAGGCCTACACCCGCCACCTCCGCGTCGCCGGCAACGTCCAGCCCGGCTCCATCCAGCGTGTCGGCACCAACGCCAGCTTCACCCTCGTCGAGCTCGATAAGACCCTGCGCGTCACCTACCAGGGAGCCGAGCCGCCGCCCGACACCTTCAAGGACGACTCCCAGGCCCTCGCCATCGGCACCTTCGGCCGCGACGGCGTCTTCCACGCCACCCAGCTCCAGGCCAAGTGCGCCTCCAAGTACGCCCCCGCCAAGCCCGGGGCCACAGATCCGACCGGCAACACCGCCCCCCTTAAAACGACAGCCTCCCTGTCGCAGTAACCCGCCCGGGGCTTGACACCCCCGATATACTGGAACCATAGGAATCGCGAAGGCCCGGCACCCGCCGGGCCTTTCGCTTTAATCCACCGAACCGCCTGTTCCGCAGACCCGGAGCCCTGCCTAAGTACACCCAGGTCCGGTCCTGTGTACACCTAAGTCCGGACCTAAGTTCAATCTTTCGAAGACTTTGTGCAATAAAGTACCCGGGGGGAGGGGGTACCCTTTATTTCTGCGTCAGGGCCTTCATGTAGCGATACCGGAACTCCACACCCTGGTAGAACGCCTCCACCCGAAGCCGCTCATCCCGGCCATGCGCCCGGTCGTCATCCGTATCCACCCCCATGCCACTTATGCCGTAGCTCGGCAGCCCCGCCGCCATCGTAAAGATCGAATCGCTCGCCCCCGTCGACATCACCGGAACCACCGGCACCCCCGGCCACATCTCCGCCGCCACCCTCCGCAGCGGCCCAAACACATCCTCCCGCACCGGCGGCGGCTCCATGCTCTTCTTCGCCGACCCCATCCCCTCCACCACCCCCGCATCGCTCACATAACTCACCGTCAGCTTCGGATCCTCGAAAATCGCAATCAGCCGCTGCCGTATCTCCTCCTGCGAGTGCCCGGGCAGAATCCTGCAGTTCACATTCGCCTGCGCCATCCCCGGCAGCGCATTCGGCGCGTGCCCTCCCTTCAGCATCGTCGCCACGCACGTCGTGCGCAGCGTCGCGCTGTCCGTCGGCTCCTTCGAGAACGCCTCCACCGCCCCCGCATCCGGCGGCGTCGCCAGCACCCCCCGAATCATCGCCGCCCGTTGCGGAGTCGCCGTCCTCTCCTTGGCCTCCAGCGACGCCCGTGTTACCGCATTCAGCTCGGCTGGAAACGGCATCGCCTCCAGCCGCAGCAGCGCATGCATCAGCTCATAGATCGCATTGTCCGGCCGTGGTTGCGAGCTATGCCCTCCAGGATTCGTCGCCGTCACCTGGAAGTCCGCATACAGCTTCTCGGTCGCCTCCACGTCGACCTCGGTCGGCCTTCCCTGCCGCAGCTCCACCCCACCCGCATCCGGGTTGATCACGAACTCCGCCTTCATCAGCTCCGGCCGGTTCTTCAGCAGCCAGTCCACCCCGTTCGAAGCTCCACCCTCCTCATCCGCGGTCAGCGCAATCACCAGGTCACGGTTGGGAACGTAGCCCTCCCGTTTCATGCGGATAAAGCTCTCCACCAGCGCCGCATCCTCGGGCTTGATGTCCTGCGTCCCCCGCCCGTAGAAGTACCCGTCCTTCTCCACCAGCGTGTACGGATCGGTCGTCCAGTCCGCCCGCCGCGCCTCCACCACATCCAGGTGGCAGATGGTCAGAATCGGCTTCAACCCAGACCCCGGCCTCGCCCGATACCGTGCCACCAGGTTCTGCTTGCGGTCGTTCGGCCCGGCCACCACCAGGTCCTCGGCCGGAAACCCCGCCGCCGACAGTCGGTCGCGCATCTTCCGCGCCGCCTCGCTCACGCTTCCATTCGAGTCCTGCGTATTGGTGCCGATAAGCTCTGCAAACAACTCACGCGCCAGCGCCCGGTCCGGCTCCGGTAGAGTCGGAGCCGCCGCCTGGGCCAGCATCTTTTCCCCTCCCCCGAGGCTCATCAAGCCACACACCAATCCCACCAGCACGCACGTCATCACCGCGACCGCTCTCTTCGCTGTCTCTCTCATCTCGTCTCTCGTCCCAGGATGTGGCTCTATACTCGCATAGCAACCGATGCCCTCCTCCCACAGCTCTCTGCCCGCCGTCGAACTCACACACGTGTCGCGTCACTTCGGCGGTTTCGCCGCGCTACAGGAGGTCTCCCTCCGAGTCCAGCCTGGAGCCTCGGTCCTCCTGCTCGGTGAGAACGGAGCCGGCAAATCCACGCTGCTGCGCCTGCTTGCCGGCCTCATCCCGCCCACCTCCGGCACCGTCGCCGTCTTCGGCAGCTCCCCCCACGAGCAGCGCGATCGCCTCGCCCTCATGAGCCATGCCCCCATGCTCTACGACGAGCTCACGGGCCTGGAGAACCTCCGCTATTTCGCCGCTCTCTACGCCTCCCCCGGCCGTCATCTCAATCCCGAGCAGGCCCTGCGCGAAGTGGACCTGGACCCCAACCTCCGCCGCCACGTCCGCGACTACTCACAGGGCATGCGCCAACGCGCCTCCCTCGCCCGCGTCCTCATGCTCGAGCCCGACCTCCTCCTCCTCGACGAGCCCTTCTCCAACCTCGATGCCGCCTCCGCCCGCACCATGGTCTCGCGCCTCGGCAGCTTCCTCTCCGAACCCGGCCGCGACGGCCTCCCCCGCACCCTCTTCCTCACCACCCACCAGGCCGAGCTCGCCCGCCCTCTCGCCAGCGCCACCCTCCTCCTCCGCGGCGGCCGCATAGAGCGCCAGGACACCCCCCATGCCCCCTCCGCCTCAGGCCCCTCCGAGCCCGTCTCGTACTCCTCATGAGCCCAGGCATCGACCTCACGATGAACCCAGCGCCGCCCAAAACCAACGCCGCCCGCCTTCTCGACACCCTCGGCATCTCCTACGAGCTCCGCGCCTACGACGTTGACCCCGACGACCTCACGGCCCTCTCCGTTGCGCGGAAAATCAACATGCCCATCGAGCAGGTCTTCAAAACCCTGCTCACCCACGCCAACACCGGCCTTCCAGGAAGCCCGGAACACCTCTTCGCCGTCATCCCCGGCGGCGATGAACTCGATCTCAAGAAGCTCGCCGCCACCGCCGGCGTCCGCAAAGCCGAGCTCGCCTCCCTCAAAGAAGTCCAGCCCCTCACCGGCTACATCCGAGGCGGCGTCACCGTCCTTGCGGCGCGCAAACCCTTCCGTGCCTTCGTCGACGAGACCATCGAGCTCTTCGACCGCATCTCCGTCTCCGCCGGCCAACGCGGCCTCCAGCTGATCCTCTCCCCCGCCGACTTCCTTCGCGCCACAGCCGCCATCCTCGCCGACCTCACCAAAGCCGCTCCCCCCGGAGCCCAGCCATGAGCGCGACCGCCACTCCCATTTCCCCGGCGCCCTCCCCCGGCTACGCCGGCCACGTCCTTACCCATCTCCGCAAAGACCTCCGCCTTGAGTGGCGCGCCCGCGAGCTCATCAACGGCATGCTCTTCTTCGCTCTGCTCG
>DATLMQ010000316.1:0-4988 GCA_035537215.1 Acidobacteriaceae bacterium | reverse complement strand
GCACGGCGGGAGCTCCACCCTGGAAGCCACCGCCGCCGCGTCCGAAGTTGCCGCCGCCGCCTTGGAAGCCTCCGCCGCGCTGCATGGTGGGAGCTCCACCCTGGAAGCCACCAGCACCGCGTCCGAAGCTGCCGCCGTTTTGGAAGCCTCCGCCGCGCTGCATGGTGGGAGCACCGCCCTGGAAGCCGCCGCCGCCCCGTCCGAAGTTGCCGCCGTTTTGGAAGCCTCCGCCGGGCTGGACCGTGGGAGCACTGCCGCCGCGCTGCCCGAAGTTGCCGCCGGGAGCAGCGCCGGTGAAGCCGCGGCCGTCACCCCCGAAGTTGCCGCGGGTGGGGCCGCCGAAGGCCTGGGCCGGAGCGCCGCCGCGGTTGGGGAAGGCTTCGGTCCCGCGGATGCCCTGGGGACCGCTGCGGAAGGTCTCGCTACCACGGAAGCCGCCGTTGCTGCCGCGGAATCCGCCGTTACCGTCCCGGAATCCATCATTGCCGCGAAATCCTCCGTTGCCGCCACGGAAGCCATCATTGCCGCGGAAGCCGCCGTTGCCGCCGCGGAAGTCGCGACCGTTGATGCCGGAGCCGCGGAAGCCCCCACCGCCGCGGAAGTTGGCGAACTGGGCGGGAGGGTGGGCGTTGAAGGAGGAGCCGCCGGGGCGGCCGTTGAAGCCGGCGTAGCGGCGCTCATAGAAGTTGCCGCGGAAGCCGGGGCCGAAGTGGCCGTAGGCGCGGTTGTACCAGAAGCGGCCGCCGTTCCAGTAGCCGCCGTAGAAGCCGGTGCCGAAGTAGCCGAAGCCGTAGTTGATGCCGCCGTAGTAGCCGACGGTGCGTCCCCAGTAGCCGGGACGCCAGAAGTAGCCGCCACCGCCCCAGCCCCACCAGCCGGGGGTCCAGAGGGCTTCCTGGTACGGAGGAAGGACCCAGGCGCCGTCGACCCAGTAGTAGCCGCCGGAACCCCAGGCCCAGTAGCCGGGGGTCCAGATGTAGCCTTCGCCGGGGCAGAGGGGCTGCTCGTAGATGGGGATGGCGGGGGGAGCGTAGCCGACGGAGACGAAGACCTGGGCGTGGGCCTGCGGAGCGGGCGCGGCGAGAAGAACGGCGCCGGCGAGGGTCGCGGAGGTGAGGAGAGATCGAGCGATACGTTTGATCTGCATGGACGTTCCTTCAGGCCTGGTCTCGGGTGTTGCCCTGTTGTGGATCTGGCCCTGAGAGGTCCCGGCCTGGTGTGGGCCCGGTCCGGCTCTCGGTTGGATTAGACACATTCTTTGATGGATTTGTTGCGGGAGGGGGGTGGGTGCTCGGGCCGAGATACGGGGCCCCGCTCTCCACTTCGGCTCGCGGACTTCGGCCGATGCGATGACCTTTCGGTGTGTGGATCAGTTCTTCTTGTCGGAGCCGGGGTGATGAGAGCCTGCGAGGGTCGCGCGTCTTAATGCTCGATGCCCACCTTAGGCGCGGTGAGGCGGCGAAGGCCTGCCGCCTCCGGTCGAGATGACGAGTTTAGGTGCCGAAGGTCCCGGATCGGGGTGGGGTGGAAGGATCGGATGCGGGGATGACCTGGACATGCGGGGTGGTCGCAGGAGAGCGGAAGGAAGAGATGGACACTTTTGCCTCGGGGAATCGCAGGGCGACATTGTAGGCTGGTCCTGCATTTACCCTGTCCGGCCATCGAGGCACCTCATGCACCTTCGGGTCGTCCGCACTCTTGCTGCGCTTGCCTTGAGCTTGCTTCTACTCCCACCGGGCCATGCGCAGAGCGCTCTGCAGAAATGGAAGAAGCAAGCAGAGCAGAAGATTCAGCAGCAGGTGGATCCGAACAAGACGGGTTCGGGCAAAACGCAGTCAGCGACGAAGGAGGGCACCAGCGGTTCGGGCAGTGGGACCGGAACGACGGGTGCGACGGGAACGACCGGGACGACGAGCACTGGGGCGGTGGCGGGCCGCTCCTCCGATGCGCAGTCTGCTCTTTTCCAGGCGACGTATCGCGGGGACGGAAAGGCTTGCGAGGACGCGGTGGCGCGCGGGGCCGATGCCTCGAAGGTGCTGCTGCGAACGACGCTGGAAAACAAAGGGACGACGAATCTTGCGATCGTCCGCTGTCTGGTCGAGCACGGAGCGGATGTTAACAAGGGATCTGTTCCCCAGAATGGCCGGGTAGCGGGGGTGCCGCTGCTGACTGCCATTGGGCAGAAGGAGGACGAGATCGCGGAATACCTGGTGAGCAAAGGGGCGGACGTGAATATCCGGGACTCCGACGGAGGGGCGAGCGCACCGCCAGGATATTGCGAGTGCACGACGCCGCTGATGCAAGCGGTGGTCCTAGGTAACCCGAAGATGGTGCAGCTGCTGCTGGCGCATGGAGCCGATGCTCACCTGGGGTATGTGAACCGGAACCGGCCTCAGGGGTACAGTCTGCTGGACGAGACGGATATCCACCTTTCAGCGGCTGCTTCTGACAACAGGACGGCCGACAGCCTTGCGTCGCAGCAGAAGTTGGATGACTGGTGCACCATAAACGCGGCGCTGCAGGCGCACGGCGCACAGGCAAAAACGTCGACAAATCCAGGGGTGAAGGAGGCCTGCTCCAGAGGCGGCGCGGAGAAGGCGAAGCGCATGGAAGCGCTGCAACAGAAGCAGAACAGTGCCGACGCACAGGCCGCCGTGAAAGAGCGCACCATGAGCCGCGATATCTGCGCAAAGAATGCGATCGCGAGCTTCTATAGCTGTGAGTGCTTCTCCGAAAAGATTGCTGACTACCGTCAGCAGCATCCGGGCAAAGAGCCGCTCAACAACATTATTCCGCGGGTCGACTACACCGGATGTGTGGGACCGCGGGAGGCGATGGCGAAGTACGGGTACGATCGTGCGCAGATGACGCTGAAGATGGGACGGATGTCGCCGGAGCAGAAAGAGCAGATTGCAACGTGCACGGGCGATGGTCTTCCTGGGAGGTTCATGCAACGTCCCAGCATCGAGATAAGGACGATCGATAGCGACTTCAGCGAGATCTTCCAGGGATGCCATAGCCGCAGTTCTCGTTAGTGTGGCGGCGGCCGGAGAGAGCCGTGGCTCTCTGTGATGGAGGGATACCAATGATCGGGGATCGAGCCCCGACGGGCTCTCTTTCGTGGCTGGAGCCGGCACAGTGGATCATCGGGCAAGCTGGAACACAGCCAGATGTGCAGAATGGTCTGGGGGGATTGATCAGGGATGAGATTGCCGGAACATGCGATGTTTTCGCTGTCGCTGCGGATCCACTTTATCGGGATCGGCGGGATTGGGATGAGTGGGATTGCGGAGATTCTGCTGACGCTGGGGTACCAGGTGTCGGGGTCGGATCTGCGGGGGTCGGCGGCGACGGAGAGGCTGGAGCGGCTGGGGGCGAAGGTGTATATCGGGCATGCTGCGGGGAATGCGACGGCGTGCGATGTGGTGGTGACGAGCTCGGCGGTGGCAAGGGATAACCCGGAGGTGGTGGAGGCCCGGGCGCGGAAGACGCCGGTGATCGGGCGGGCGGAGATGCTGGCGGAGCTGATGCGGCTGAAGTACGGGATCGCCGTGGCAGGGATGCATGGGAAGACGACGACGACGAGCATGATTGCGGCGGTGCTGGCGGGCGGGGAGCTGGATCCGACGGTGGTGGTGGGCGGACGGGTGGATGCGCTGGGGTCGAATGCGCGGCTGGGGCGGTCGCAGTACCTGGTGGCGGAGGCGGATGAGAGCGACCGCAGCTTTTTGAAGCTGTCGCCGGTGCTGGCGGTGGTGACGAACCTGGACCGCGAGCATATGGATACGTATCGGGATATGGAGGATGTGGAGGCGGCGTTTGTGGAGTTTATGGACAAGCTGCCGTTCTATGGGGCGGTGACGGCGTGTGTGGACGACGGGCGGCTGCGGGAGGTTCTGCCGCGGGTGACGCGGAGGGTGTACACGTATGGCGAGAGCGAGGGGGCGGACTTCCGGCTGCGGCCGATGAGGGCGGCGAGGCCGGGGTGCCATGCGAGCTTTGAGGTGGATGCGCATGGGCTGCTGCTGGGGCCGTTCGACCTGCAAGTGCCGGGGCGGCACAATCTGCTGAATGCGACGGCGGCGGTGGCGGTGGGGCTGCAGGTGGGGCTGGCTCCTGGGGTGATTGCGGAGGGGCTGCGAGGGTTTCGGGGGGTGGACCGGCGGTTTCAGGTGAAGGGTACGGCGGGCGGAGTGACGGTGGTGGACGATTATGGGCATCATCCGACGGAGATTCGGGCAACGCTGCAGGCGGCGAAGGAGTGCGGGTACAGGAGGGTGCTGGTGCTGTTTCAGCCGCACCGGTATACGCGGACGCGGGATTTGATGGAGGAGTTCGCGGGGTGCTTTGGGGACGCGGACCGGCTGGAGGTGCTGGATATCTATGCGGCGAGCGAGGAGCCGATCGCGGGGGTGACGGGGGAGGCGCTGGCGGGGGCGATCTGGCAGGCCGGAGGAGCGGCGGTGGGGTATGCGGGGACGATGGCCGAGGGTGTGGGGCGGCTGGTGGCGGAGGCGGAGCCGGGGGACCTGGTGCTGACGCTGGGGGCCGGAAATGTGTCGCAGGCCGGGACGCTGCTGCTGGAGGGGCTGGGGGCCAGGGCGGGCCTGGCGGCGGGGGCCGGGGTGGGAGCTGCGGCGCTGTAGCACAGGGCGGGTGCGGCGGCAGGTGAGTTCCCGGGGCGATACCTGCATCTTCGGTGGGGGTTCCGGTGGGGGGAAGCGCCGTTATAGTGAGGGAGGCGATTTTTCCGCGGCCTTGCTCGGGCCAGCCGGAGATGAAGATGGGTTCCAAGCGCGGTTCCGCGGTGCTCGAGGCACCGGAGGACGACTCCACCTCGGAGATGGAGTTACCGGACAGACGTCCGGCGCGCAGGACTGCGTCCAGACCGCTGCAGGATGAAGTGGACGACAGGGACACCTATGAGGAGCCGGCGTTTCGACGGCAGCCGGGAGGGTTCCGGTTGCGGATGCGGCCGGGGCTGCCGA
>DATLMQ010000315.1:0-10601 GCA_035537215.1 Acidobacteriaceae bacterium | reverse complement strand
ACCGCAAGCTCGCCGGCGGCGGCCCCCTCATGGACCTCGGCATCTACCCCCTCAACGCCATCCGCTGGATCGCCGGCGAAGAGCCCGTCACCTTCGCCGCCCAGGTCGCCACCCGCATTCAGGGCCCCCGCTTCGCCTCCGTCGAAGAGACCGTCGAGTTCAACATGAAGTTCGCCTCCGGCATCCTCGCCTCCTCCGGCTGCTCCTACGGCGAAAGCGGCCCCAGCTACCTCAACATCGGCGGCGACCAGGGCCACATCCAGGTCCAGACCGCCTTCATGTACTCCGGCATGAAGTACACCGGCATCACCAAAAACGGCCCGGTCAGCGACGCCGCTCCCACCGGCCCGTCGTGGTACCAGTTCGTCTACGAAGCCGCGCACTTCGCCGACTGCGTCGCCAACAACACCCAGCCCGCCACCGCCGGCGAAGAAGGTCTCGCCGACCTCCTCGCCATGGAAGCCATCTACAAAGCCGCCGGCGCTCCCATCGCCTGATCCCCAGACGGAGACACCGCCGTGCCCCAGCCTCCCGTCCGCAGCGACCGCCTCCACCCCGAAGCCCGCGCCCTCCTCGATCGTCTCGACGCCGAGGGCGCGCCTCCCCTCGAAACCCTTGCCCCCGCCCAGGCCCGCACCCTCCGCGCCGCCCGCTCCGCCCGCCTCGCCGGCCCGCCCGATCCCATCGCCCGGGTCGAGGACCTCTCCGTCCCCGGCCTCGGCGGCGACATCCCCGTCCGCCTCTACGCCGACGACGCTCCCTCCCCCCGCCCCGCCCTCGTCTACCTCCACGGCGGCGGCTTCGTCCTCGGCGACCTCGACACCCACGACACCCTCTGCCGCGCCATCGCCAAACTCTCCGGCGCCCTCGTCCTCTCCGTCGCCTACCGCCTCGCCCCCGAGCACCGCTTCCCCGCCGCCGTCGACGACGCCCACGCCGTCACCCTCTGGGCCTTCAACAACGCGGACACCCTCGGCATCGACCCCCATCTCCTCTCGGTCGGCGGAGACAGCGCCGGCGGCAACCTCGCCACCGTCATTGCCCTCCGCTGCCGCGACCTCGGCGGCCCTCCCATCGCCTCCCAGATCCTCCTCTACCCCGAGGCCGACCTCAGCTCCCTCGAGACACCCTCCCACCGCGACTTCGCCCAGGGCTACGGCCTCACCCGCGCCGCGCTCGACTGGTTCAACGCCCACTACCTCGCCTCACCCGCCCACGCCCGCAACCCCGAAGCCTCTCCCCTCCTCGCCCCCGTCCTCGCCAACCTCCCGCCCGCCCTCATCCTCACCGCCGAGTTCGACCCCCTCCGCGACGAAGCCGAAGCCTACGCCGCCCGCCTTCGCCAGGCCGGTGTCGCCGTCACCCTCACCCGCTACCCCGGCATGATCCACGGCTTCATGGTCATGCGCGCCGACCTCTCCGCCGCCCACGAGGCCGTCGCCGAGGTCGCCCGCTTCCTCCAGCCCCCTCCCCTCTGACCCTCCCCGCCCCTCCAGCCGCAGCGCCCACCGCAACGCCCATCCCACCGAACACCAGCGCCAACAGCCCACCCCAGACCTGCCCGGCAACAGCCCCTCACCGCCCGAAAAAGCGCCAACGGCCCGTCCTATGCCAGCCTCGGACCGGAGATCCCCGCATCGCCTCCCCCTTCCAGGGCGGCCCCCGCAATAAATTGTCCGAACTCCGCTAAAGCTTCTTCCCGCCCTGCCGATATAGCGATTGGGGTGGATCGCGTACACGCGCCTCCCCTGACTAGGCGGCTCCAAAAATCCGCCTTCGGAGAGCGTTCATTGGATCTCGCGCGCGTAAGGAGTTTTATGGTCAGGCATCGCACCAGCATCAAGGATTTTTCCATCCTGATTGCCGTTCTTCTCGTTGGCCTGTACCTCGTCTTTGAGTACGACCTCTTCCGGAACTCCGACGGCGTCACCCTCCATCAGGAGACCGTCGAGCTGGATGAAGCCCTCCTCCTCGGCGGCATCATGGCCATCGGCCTCCTCGGCTTCTCCGTCCGGCGCTACATGGAGCAGCGCAAGGAATCCGGCCGCCGCCGCTCCGCCGAGCAGCACATCCGCACCCTCGCCTTCCAGGACGCCCTCACCGGCCTTCCCAACCGTCGCCAGTTCGACGACGCCCTCCGCACTGCCGCCGCCGCTCTCCCTCGCGAAGGCGCCGCTCACGCCGTCCTCCTCCTTGACCTCAACGGCTTCAAGCAGGTCAACGACATCTACGGCCATGCCGTCGGCGATCAGGTTCTCTCCGTCGTCGCCCAGCGCCTGCTCGGCTGCATGCGCGACGGCGACCTCGTCGCCCGTCTCGGCGGCGACGAATTCTCCATCCTCTCCCAGCATCTCGCCGGCCCCGAAGCCGCCACCAACATCGCTCTTCGCGTCATCGAGGCTCTGAAAGAGCCCATCAGCGCCGGTTCCACCCGCCACCAGATCGGCGCCGGTATCGGCATCGCCCTCATCCCCGGCGACGCCTCCACCCCCGGCCAGGCCCTTCGCAAAGCCGACGTCGCCCTCTACCGCGCCAAGGAAGAGCGCCGGTCCGCCGTCCGCTTCTTTGAAGACGAGATGGACAAAAGCGTTCAGGAGCGGGAATGGCTCATGCAGGAGCTCCGTGTCGCCGTCGCCCAGGAGACCATCCAGGTCTTCTTCCAGCCCTCCGTCAACATGCGTTCCAAGCGCATCGTGAGCTTTGAAGCGCTACCCCGCTGGGTCCATCCGTCCATGGGCGAGATCGGCTCCGACCGCTTCATCCCCATCGCCGAAGAGAGCGGCCTCATCTACGAGCTCGCCGACCAGATCCTCCGCCAGGCCTGCGCCGCCGCCGCCCAGTGGCCCGACGACGTCGTCCTCTCCGTGGATGTGCTCGCCAGCCAGCTCAAAGACCGCAAGCTGAAGTCCCGCGTCCTCGAGATCCTGCGCCTGACCGGGCTTCCACCCCATCGCCTCGAAATCGAAATCACCGAAAGCACCCTCGTCCGCAACCTGGAAGCCGCTCAGGAGATCCTCGGCGGTCTGCGCGATGCCGGCGTCAGGATCGCCCTCGACAACTTCGGCACCGGCTACTCCAGCCTCTACCACATCCGCAACTTCAAGATGGACAAGATCAAGATCGACAGCAGCTTCATCCACGGCATGCTCGCCGAGACCGAAACCGCCGACGTCGTTCGTGCCCTCGTAGGCCTCGGTCAGGGTCTGGGGGTTACCATCGCCGCCGACGGCATCCAGGACTTCGACCAGCAGGCCTCCCTGCTGCGTTCCGGCTGCGAGTTCGGCCAGGGCTTCCTGTACAGCGGTCCCGTCTCGGCCGAAGAATCCGTCGATGTTGTCAGTGGAGCCCATCTCTCCTACCGCATCTCCGATGGCCTCCCCCCGGGGGCTCCCACCCCCCTCGCGGCCGTGTCCGCCTTGACAGCCCCGATACAATAGACCCAGAGAGTTTTAGCAAAGCCCGGTGCCCGCCGGGCTTCTGTCTTTGGCGCTCAACGTGGTCTTAGGTACACCTTCCAGACACTGAGTGTGCACCTAAGTCCGGACCTAAGTCTCATGTTTCGAAGACTTTGTGCAATAAAGTACCCCCCGGGGGGGGGGTACTTGGTACATCCCCTGCCGGAGCGCTCTGGAAGGGCCGTCCGCCTCCCTAAGCCGCCGCGATCACCTCGGCCGGAGCACCGATCAGCGCCAGGTACTGGTGAATAAATGCGATCGCCATACTGCCCTCGCCCACGCCGCTGGAAACCCGCTTGATGGACGCGTGGCGAACGTCGCCGACACAGAAAATTCCCGGAAGGTTCGTCTCCAGCGGATACGGATTCCGGTCGTGCTCGCCCCAGTCCGGCAGATCCCGCCCCGTGCAGATGTACCCCATCTCGTCCCGCTCCAGCTCCGCCGGCAGCCACCCCGTATTGGCATCCGCCCCGATCATCACGAACAGCGCATCCGCCCTCCGCGTCCGCGCCTGCTCCTCCCCGCGCGTCCTCGTGCAGATCGTCTCCAGCACATGGTCCCCGCCCACGGAAACCACCTCCGTATACGGCTCCACCGTGATGTTCGGTCGGGTCTTGATCTGCTCGATCAGGTACTGCGACATGCTCAGCTTCAGCCCTTCCCCCCGCACCACCACCGTCACACTGCTCGCATACCCCGAGAAGAACATGGCGGCCTGCCCGGCCGAGTTGCCACCCCCCACGATGTAGATGTCCTTGCCGATCACCGTCGACGCCTCGGTCCGGGCCGCCCCGTACAGCACGCCCCTCCCCAGCAGCCGGTCCACCCCCTCCGCCTCCAGCCGCCGCCAGTCCACCCCCGTCGCCAGGATCACCGCCCGCGTCGTAACCCTCTGCCCCCCATCCAGCTCCACACAATACCCATCCCCTATAGAAGCAACGTTCTCCACCTCCCGCGTCAATACGATCTCGGTCCCGAACCTCTCCGCCTGCTTCAGCGCACGCTCGCTCAGCTCATCCCCGGAGATCCCGCCCGGAAACCCCAGGTAGTTCTCTATCCGCGACGACGTCCCGGCCTGCCCGCCCACGGTCGCCCGCTCGATCAGCAGTACCCTCAGCCCCTCCGAGGAGCCATAAACAGCCGCCGCCAGCCCCGCCGGCCCCGCCCCCACCACCACCACATCGTACCCATCCCCCCTCGGCTCCGTCCGATACCCCAGTGCCGCCGCCACCTTACGCACAGTAGGCGGCTGCCCTACGCAATACTCACGATCCACCACCACCGCAGGCCCACTCAGATCCGGGGGCATGCACGACGGCACCCGGTCCGGCTCGCGTTCTTTATCTATCCATTCGTACGGAATGCGATTTGTTGAAAGAAAGGCTCGTATGTCGCGGCAGTCGGTGTCATATTGCGAGCCCACCACCAGCACCCGCGCAACCGGAATCTCAAGCATCCGGTCCTGGATCGCGGTCACCCGATCCGTCATCGTCTTCAGGATGAGCGCGCTACAGTCCGGTGAACTGTCGATCAGCTCCTTGAACTGAAGCCTGTCCAGCTTCATCACCCTGCAGCTCTCGCGAGCCCTCAGCGACACAAACGCGACAGTGCCGAGCAACAGTGGTACTTCACCAAAGAAGTCCCCCGGCTTATACCGTTTGACTACCTGTTCGCGGCCGGTCAGCTCCTTCAGAACATCCAGTGAGCCTTCGATCAACAGGTAGAACGAGGGCTGCTCGCCCTCCCGAATGAGCCACTCCCCATCATGGAGGCGCAGGTCCGCCGCCCCATGCGCCAGCCGGTCTAGATGCGCGTCGGGCAAACACGACATGAGGGGAAACTGCTTCAGTTCGTCAACCTGGAACAAGGGATACCTCCATACTTCCGCTGGATGCGGAGATCTGACGACTCAGTGGAAGATAGAAGCCCGTCAAGTTGCGCGCAAAACAATCGTTGCACGCTGATGAGAGGCCGTGGAGTTGATCGAGTTCAGATACTCCCCATGCAGAAGGTCCCTGTACGGAGACAACGTTAGAGTCCTCAGCGGAGTGCCAGTTCGCAATCTGGTCCCTCCGGAGCCTAGAAAAGACGAACAAACAACTGATTGGTAAGCAGAGCGCCTAGATACGCAGCGCATGTCATGTAGGCAAACTGAATGGCGGGCCACTTCCAGCTATTCGTCTCGCGACGTACGACCGCAATCGTCGATGTGCACTGCATGGCAAAGGCAAAGAAAACCACGAGCGCGAGTGCCCCGCCGAGCGTCATGTCATGGCGGATTGCGGCTTGGAGACTCGCTGAATGAGTGGCAGGATCCACCCCGTAAAGCGTGCCCAGCGTCCCTACAATCACTTCCCGAGCCACAATCGAACTCAATAGGCCGATACCGATCTTCCAGTCGAAGCCCAGTGGCCGGATCAAGGGTTCGATGAAATGGCCCAGTCGACCAATGACGCTGGTCGTCAGGTCGGAGAAGTTTCCGCCATGGACCGGCAGCACGCTGAGCGCCCAGACCAGGAAGGTCACAGCAAGGATTACCGTACCGGCCTTGCGTACAAACAGCTTCCCGCGGTCGTAGAGCCGAAGAGCTAGCGAGCGGGGCGTCGGCCAACGGTACTGTGGCAACTCCAGAACAAACGGAGCAGACGAGGCCTTCATCACTCGCGAGTTCAACAGCTTCGCCGTCGCCAGAGCGGCCAGAAACCCGAGCACATACAGCCCGAGCATCACAGTTGCGCGCAGCCCTACCAGGTGCCCTACCAGGCGGTAGTCCGGTACGAACGCAGCGATGATGAGCGTGTAGATCGGCAGCCGCGCCGAACAAGTCATGAACGGGGCTATCAGGATCGTGGCGAGCCGCTCGCGCTTATTCTCGATCGTGCGTGTCGCCATGATGGCTGGGACGGCACAGGCATAGGCAGACAACAGCGGAATGAATGCCTTTCCGTTCAACCCAATCGCGCGCATGACTCGGTCCGCGATCAGCGCCGCCCGAGCCAAATATCCCGAATCTTCGAGGATGCCGATGAACAGGAACAGCAGCAGAATTTGTGGCAGGAAGACCAGCACGGATTGCACACCGTTCCACAAGCCATCTCGCAGCAGCGCGCGCATCCAGTTGTCGGGGAGAGCCAGCGCAATCTTCGAACCCAATTGAGTCAGAATGTCACCCAGCCCGTCGCTCAACGGCTGTCCAATGCTGAACACCACCTGGAATACGGAGATCACCACGAGCAGAAAGATGATCGGCCCCCAGACACGGTCCAGTAGCACCGCGTCCAATCGCCGGGTCCACAGGGGCGACTGTGGTGCAGCAAACTGGCTGCGCGTGCTGACTTGTGTCGCCCACTTGCGGCAAGATGCAGGACTCTGAAGAATCGGTAATTTCGCCGAGCCCGGACGGGTCAGCGGGAATTCGCTGAACTGATCCAGAAAGCTCCGGATCAGTTCCATCCCTGTCCCGCGGGCCGCGCTGATCAGCGCTACAGGATGTCCCAGTTCATGCGCCAGAGCCAGCGCGTCGATATGGCCGCCGCGCGACTGCAGCAGATCCGCCATATTCAGCAGAACAAGAGTGGGCAGACCGAGAGAAAGGATGGGAGCTGCGAGCATTAGCTGCCGATTCATGTGCATGCAATCGAGCACCAGCAGCACGGCATCTGGTGCGGGCACTCCCGGCATGTTCCCCTTCAGCACATCCACGGCGACCCGGGCATCTTCCGAGTACGTGGCGAGGCTGTAGATCCCGGGCAGATCGATCAGCGTAAGGTCCGGTCGACCGAAGCTCTTCATCTTGCCCGAGTGATGCTCCACCGTCACACCCGGGTAATTGGCGACCTTCTGTCGCATCCCGGTGAGCCGGTTGAACAGCGTGGATTTTCCGCAGTTTGGAGGCCCGATCAGAGCGATCGTACTGATATGTCCAGTGCGGGGCGTCGGCCGCAGCGGCGCGGGCGTCTGGGTTAACAGCTCAGGCGATTCAGCGACCGCCGCCGGAGTCACTGATGTGCAACAGCTCATGCGCGGCTCTCTGCCAGGTTGCTGGCCAGCTCCACCGTAATTAGGCGCGCCGTTTCTTTTCTGAGCGCAACTTCAACGCCATCAATGCGATAGACCGTGGGATCACCGGCCGGAGCGCGGCGGAGCACCTCCACGTTTGCTCCCGGAAGAAACCCGAGATGCGCCAAGTGATCGCTCACCTTCTCTGGGAGCCCTACTGCCTCCAGTGTGCCGGATTGCCCCACCCGCAGATCGCTCAACGCCATCGTCATTCCATCCTGCTCAATCTAGGACCAGTCCTGTCGGAATTCAGTATATACCTGCTTTCTTCTGCCACCTGTGCACGATTTCAATGATTCACAGGCGTAGACCCAATTGCGCAGCACAACCCTGGCTACTGCACCAGCCACTGTCTAAATTCTGTATGCTGTCTCGGGCGGAGGATTAAGTCGTTGTTCAAACTAAGTCGCAGGCAATTCCTTGTGGACAGCGTCAAAGTTAGCGCCGCAGGAGCTGCTTCGTCTCTCGTGCTCACTCCCTCTCTCGCTCGCGGTGTTAGCACCGTTGCTGCCGGGAATGATGTCCCGGCACAGCGCTTGACTACCGGGTGGGAGTTCTTCCGCGGTTCGCTCGGCGGTCCCTGGGAGGTGTGGCACAGTGAGGAGTTGGCCGTCTTCGAGCCCGTCACGGTTCCTCACTGTTTCAACGCGTACGACGCCTGCGACCCCGAAACAGCTTATTATCGCGGCCCCGGCTGGTACCGCACTTGGCTCAAGCCGAGCAATCCGCACCCGGATGGACGAACGCTGCTGCACTTCTGGGGTGCCGGTCAGATCACCACCGTATTCATCGGCGAAACTATCGTAGGTGAGCACAAGGGTGGCTACGACGAGTTCATCTTCGACATCACCGATGCACTCACCAAAACGGCCGCAACTAAGCATGGCTTCCCGTTAGCGGTGCTCTGCAATAACTCCCGCCGGCTGGACACAATGCCGTCGGACTTCAGCGATTTCTCACTTTACGGTGGGTTATATCGCCACGTTGAGCTCGTCTATGTCCCCGCCGTCGCGCTCGAAGCTGTTCATGTCAGCGTGCATGATGCCAACACCCCAACTCCCCGAGCGATGGTCTCTGTGCGCCTATTCGCAGCTAGCCACACGGTGAGCAGCTGCACGGTCTCGGTCTCGATTACCGACCCCCGCGGGAAGGTGATTCATCAAGCGAGCCAGACGTTGCCGCTCTCCACCGAAGAGGTGGCTCTGCCTGAGGTAGAGCTCCCCCAGCCGATGCGGTGGTCTCCCGCACACCCTGTCCTCTACACCTGCACTGTGAACCTGCACAGTGCATCCGGTACCTCGACGTCGACCGAGCACTTCGGTGTCCGCTACTTCGAGTTCGTCGAGCACGGCCCCTTCAAGCTCAACGGCGAGCGCCTGCTCCTTCGCGGCACACACCGTCACGAAGACCATGCCGGCTATGCCGCCGCCATTCCGGACAACATCGTTCGCCAGGAGATGACGCTTATCAAGCAGATGGGCGCCAACTTCATCCGCCTCGGTCACTACCAGCAGTCCCGGCTCGTGCTTAACCTCTGCGACGAACTCGGCCTGCTGGTCTGGGAAGAGCTCCCCTGGTGTCGCGGTGGCATAGGTGACGACGTCTGGCAGCAGATGGGCCGGGAAAAACTCAGGGCCATGATCGATCAGCATCGCAACCACCCCAGCGTCATTCTTTGGGGACTGGGGAACGAAGACGACTGGCCCACCGAATATCCGTCGGTCGATAAATCAGCGATCCGCTCCTACATGACCGAGCTCCGAGAGCTTGCCCACAAGCTCGATCCAACGCGTCTCACCTCCTTCCGACGCTGTGACTTTGCGCGTGACATCCCGGATGTCTACTCGCCCTCGATTTGGGCCGGCTGGTACCGCGGCCTCTACACTGAATATGAAGCGGAGCTCAAGAAACAAGCTGCGCTGGTTCCCCATTTCCTGCACATCGAGTGGGGCGCCGACAGCCACGCCGGCCGCCACAGTGAGACTCCGGATAAGGTAGACGCTGCGATCAAGACCGGCACCGGCTCAGACGAACGTGGTCTCGATTACCTGCCCACCGGCGGCATCCCGCGTATCTCCAAGGACGGTGACTGGAGCGAGACCTACGCCTGTAACCTGTTCGACTGGCACCTGAAGGTGCAGGAGTCGCAGCCTTGGCTCACCGGTGCCGCACAGTGGATTTTCAAGGACTTCACCACGCCTCTCCGCCCCGAAAACCCCGTCCCACGCATCAACCAGAAGGGCCTCGTCGGTCGCGACCTCACCAAAAAAGAGTCCTACTTCGTCTTCCAATCCTACTGGGCGGACGAACCCATGATTCACATCTATGGCCACACCTGGCCGATTCGCTGGGGCAAACCGAACGAACCTAAGACAGTTAAGGTTTACTCCAACTGCTCTGAGGTGGAGCTTTTCCTCGGTACCAGATCTCTTGGTTTGAAGCGCCGCGACCCGCAAGACTTTCCCGCAGCAGGCCTGCGCTGGACCACACCCTTTACGTCGGGAGAGGTCATGCTCCGTGCCGTCGGTAACCACCATGGCAAGACTGTTACCGACCAGATCCGCTTTTTATACGAGACTCGCACCTGGAGTAGCCCGGCTCGCTTCCAGCTCACTGAGCTCTCCCGCGCCCAGAACGATACCAGGGTCGAAGCGCTCCTTCTCGACACCACAGGCGTTCCCTGCCTCGATGCGCGTCAGGTGGTCCACTTCTCCGTGGCGGGGGAGGGACAGATGCTCGACAACCTCGGCACCGTCGGAGGCTCGCGCATCGTTCAGCTCGCTAATGGCCGGGCTTCAATCACCGTACGGGCACAAGGCAAATGCGTGGTCGGCATCGCTGCGGAGTCCATCCCCTCGGCCTTCCTCCACCTCGGGTAGCGGGTCCGGCCACGCAGGAGCACCGGAGCGTTCGACCCGGTTCAGTTTCAACATGGCTGACAAGGCGTCCTCCCCAGTGGCCTAGCGAGCACGCAATACGGCTATCCCATATTGCGACAGCTCGACAGTAGAAACCTTTCCTCCGCGGAGCACGTCTTCCATCGCTACCGGAAGCTTCACCGTCTGCGGGCTGGCATTATAGTTCGTT
>DATLMQ010000314.1:0-5242 GCA_035537215.1 Acidobacteriaceae bacterium | reverse complement strand
CCGTTAAGAAGGGCCAGGTACTCTTCGAGATCGATCCCAGGCCCTTCCAGGCGGCGCTCGAACAGGCCCAGGGACAGCTCGGACAGGCGCAGGGCCAGGTCGGTCAGGCGCAGGCACAGCTGGGTCTCGCGCAAATCAACGTCAATCGCGACACCCCGCTCGCCGGCCAGCACGCCATTGCGCAGAGCCAGCTCGACAACGACAAGCAGCAGGCCGCGCAGGCTGAAGCAACGGTCCGCTCCGCCCAGGCCGCGGTCGCCGCTGCACAGGCCGCTATCGCCAACGCCAGGCTGAACCTCGGCTTTACCCAGGTTCGCTCCCTCATCTCTGGCATTGCCGGCCAGGCCACCATGCAGGTCGGCAACCTCGTCGGCCCGCAGTCCGTGCTCACCTCGGTCTCACAACTCGATCCCGTCAAGGTCTTCTTCTCGATCAGCGACGCCCAGTACCTCGCTCTCACGCATCGCGCTCGCCACGGCAACGGCGGCGATCTTCTGCGCGGCTCCGTCGATCTGCCGCTTACCCTGACGCTTTCCAACGGCGATGCCTTCCCGCACACCGGCCGCATCATCTTCGTCGATCGCTCCATGAACCAGCAGACCGGCGCTATCCGCATCGCGGCCTCCTTCCCCAATCCGGGCAATGTGCTTCGCCCCGGCCAGTTCGGCCGCATCAAGGCGCAGACTCAGGTGCTGCATAACGCGCTGCTCGTTCCACAGAGCGCCGTGCAGGAGATGCAGGGTATCCAGCAGGTCTATGTCGTTGGCGCTGACAACCACGTGCACATTGAAAACGTGACGCTTGGCCCCCAGCACGGCAATGACTGGATCATCACCGCCGGCCTCCAGCCCGGTGCGCGCGTCGTCGTCGACAACCTGCAGAAACTCAAGGAAGGCGTGCCCGTCAGTCCCCATCCGGCCGCAAATCCTCCCTCCAGCACTGACTCTGGCGCATCGGCCGGGAGGTAACTGATGTCAAAGTTCTTCATCCGGCGACCTATCGTCGCCATCGTCATCGCCATCCTCACGGTCATTCTCGGCGTGGTCTCCATGCTGAGCCTGCCCATCTCGCAGTACCCCGACATCGTTCCACCCGAAATTCAGGTCCAGGCCACCTACGCCGGCGCTGACGCCAAGACACTCCAGCAAGCCGTCGCCACGCCCATCGAGCAGCAGATGAACGGCGTCGACAACATGCTGTACATGTACTCGGTCAACGCCAACAACGGTCAGGCGACCGTCTACGTTGACTTCGACGTCAAGAGCAATCCCGACACCGACCAGGTGCTCGCCCAGCTGCGTGTCTCCCAGGCCCAGTCGCAGCTTCCCGCACAGGTCAACACCGCTGGCCTCGTCGTCCAGAAGTCGCTCACCTCTCCGCTGATGCTGATCGGCCTGTCCTCACCGGGCGGACGCTACGGCGCGGACTTCCTCACCAACTACGCGATCATCAACCTGCAGGACGAGCTCACCCGCGTCAAAGGTGTCAGCCGCGTGCAGATCTTCGGCGGCCAGTACGCCCTCCGCGTCTGGGTTCAGCCCGACCAGATGGCGAAGCTCGGCGTCACCGCAACCGATGTGATCGGCGCCCTGCAGTCGCAGAACAACGTCAATCCGGCCGGCCAGATCGGCGGCGAACCCGTCCCCCGCGGCCAGCAGTTCACCTATACCGTTCGCACCCAGGGCCGCCTTATCACCCCGGAAGAGTTCGGCAACATCATCCTTCGCGCCAACCCTGACGGCTCCGTTCTCCACCTCCGCGACGTCGCCCGCATTGAGCTCGGCACACAGGTCTACAACCTGACCGCGCGCTACAACGGTGCGCCCGCAGGCATGATGGCCGTCTATCAGCTGCCCGGATCGAACGCCGTCGACACCGCGCGTCTGGTCAGCCAGCGCATGACGGAGCTCGCCCAGCGCTTCCCCGCGGGCATGCGCTACGACGTTCCGCTCGATACCACCAAGGCTGTCACAGCCGGCATTCACGAAATCGTCGTCACGCTGTTCATCGCGTTGCTGCTCGTCATCATCGTGGTCTATGTCTTCCTGCAGGGCTGGCGCGCGACCCTGATTCCGCTCATGGCCGTGCCCGTGTCCCTTATCGGCACGTTCATCCTCTTCCCTGTACTCGGCTTCTCCATCAACACACTCTCGCTCTTCGGCCTTGTGCTGGCCATCGGCCTGGTCGTCGATGACGCCATCATCGTCGTGGAAGCCGTTGAACATCACATCGATGAGGGGATGACGCCCCGTGATGCGACGATCAAGGCCATGGAAGAGGTGGGTGGCCCGGTCGTGGCCATTGCCTTGATTCTGGCGGCCGTTTTCATCCCCACCGCTGCAATTCCCGGGATTACGGGACGGCTGTATCAGCAATTCGCTGTCACCATTGCAATTTCGGTGCTGATTTCGGCGTTCAATGCGCTTACTTTGAGCCCCGCGCTGGCCGCTTTGCTGCTGAAACCACGCGATAAAGAGCGCAAACAAGGTATTCTTGGGCGCTTTTTTGCAGGTTTTAACCGCTTTTTCGGCCGCACGACGGATAAGTACGTCTCCACCTCGAGCGTCCCGATCCACAAGTCCGGCATCACGATGATCGTGCTTCTGCTCATCGCCGGTCTGGATCTGGTCCTGGGTGGCAAGCTGCCCACCGGCTTCATCCCGCAGGAGGACCAGGGCTACATGTTCGCGGCGCTGCAGCTTCCCGACGCCGCCAGCCTGCAACGCACCGACGCCGCAGCCCAGAAGGTGACCAAGGCCCTGCTCGACACCCCGGGAATCGGCGGCGTCGTCGCGGTCAACGGTTTCAGCCTCCTTACGCTGACCCAAAGCACCAACACGGCCTTCTTCTTCGTCTCGCTCAAGCCCTGGGACCAGCGCACCTCGCGCGATCAGCAGCTCGCGGCCATCCAGGCCAGCGTGCAGCAGAAGCTCGGCGGCGTAAGCGAAGGCCTGGCCTTCAACTTCCCGCCCCCGGCCATTCCCGGCATCGGCACCTCGGGCGGCGTCACCATGGTGCTGCAGGACCGCTCCGGCAACGACGACCCGCAGTTCCTCACCAAGAACTTGTTCGGCTATCTCGGCGCCCTGTCCAAGCGCCCGGAGATTGCGGCGGCCATCCCCTCCTACCTGCCCGCGGTTCCGCAGCTCTACGCGGACGTGGACCGCGAAAAGGCGGCCGAGCAGCAGGTCGATCTGAACAACATTTACACGACCATGCAGACCTTCATGGGCGGCTACCTGGTGAACTACTTCAACCGCTTCGGCCGGCAGTGGCAGACCTTTGTGCAGGCCGAGGGAAGCTCGCGCACGCAGATCGGCAACATCGATCAGTTCTATGTGCGCAGCGCGAACGGCAGCCAGGTTCCGCTCAGCTCTCTGGTGCACGTCAAGCAGATCACCGGACCGGAGTTCATCATCCGCTTCAACGAGTACAACGGAGCGCAGCTCAACATCACCGGCGCTCCGGGCTACAGCTCGGGACAGGTGCGCGCTGCGCTCGAGCAGGTCTTCAAGGACACGATGCCTGCCGGCATGGGCTACGCCTACCAGGGCATGAGCTTCCAGGAGCAGCGCGCCGCCGAGGGTGTGCCCACGTGGGCCGTCTTCGGACTCTCCCTGCTGTTCGTCTTCCTGATCCTCGCCGCGCTGTACGAGAGCTGGACGCTGCCCTTCAGCGTGCTGCTGTCCACACCCGTGGCGATCCTGGGAGCGTATCTCGCGCTCAGCATGCGCTCGCTCGAAAACGACATCTTCGCGACCATCGGTCTGATCATGCTCATCGGACTCTCCGCAAAAAACGCCATCCTGATCGTTGAGTTCGCGGTCGCCAACTACAAGAAGGGCCAAAGCATCTCCGAGGCCGCGCTTGAAGCCGCACGCGTCCGCTTCCGCCCGATCGTCATGACGGCGTTCGCGTTCATCTTCGGTTGCCTTCCGCTGTGGACGGCCACGGGCTCCGGCGCCGTGTCACGCCGCATCCTCGGCACCGTCGTCATCGGCGGCATGCTGCTGGCGACCTTTGTCGGCATCCTGATGATCCCGGTCACCTTCTCGGTAGTCGAGTACATCTCCCATCGCTTCGGCGGAGGAGGCAAGGGAACGACGATGGACTCCCATCACGAGCCCGAATCCGAGGACCGTGACGCAGAGCTGCAACCCGCGCACGCCAGTGCCAAGGGAGGTCTCGCTTGATCCGCACCGCACGTCCCACCGCCCCGGCCCTCGGCCTCGCTTCCCTGCTTCTGCTGGCCGTCGCCGGATGCAACGTAGGTCCTAAGTACACCCGTCCGCAAGTGCCGGCACCGCCCACCTTCCGCGGCCCGGACAACACCGAGGTCAGCAGTGCGGCGCAGGATTCGCTGGGCGACCGCCAGTGGAGCGCGGTCTTTCAGGAACCCGAACTGCAGGAGCTGATCCGCGCCGCGCTCCAGAACAACTACGATCTCCGCATCGCCGCCCAGCGCGTGCTGGAGCAGCAGGCGCAGGTGCGCATCACGCGCTCACAGCAGTTCCCGCAGATCAACGCGGGCGGCACAGGCATCGGAGCCACGCTTCCCTCCTCGCTCGCTTCCACCATCGCCAGCCCGCTCACGGCCGGCAGCTTCAGCCTCTCTGGATCGTGGACGCCGGACTTCTGGGGCCTGTACCGCAAGCAGACCGAGGCGGCCCGCGCGCAGCTGCTGGCGCAGACCTGGGCGCAGCGCGCGGTGCGTCTCACGCTCGTTCAGCAGGTCGCCACCACCTACTTCCAGCTCCGCGCGCTGGACCGGCAGCTGGAAATCGCGCAACAGACGTTGAAGGCCCGCCAGGACTCGGTCAACCTGACCCGCACACTGGAACAAGGCGGCGCGGCTCCCCTCTCCGATCTTCGCCAGGCGGAGCAGCTTCTGTACACCGCCACGGCGCAGATTCCGCAGATCGAGCAGCAGATCCAGGACAATGAAAACGCTCTGCGTCTGCTGCTGGGGCAGACTCCCGGAGCCGTCGCCCACACCGACCCCAAGGCTCTGGCGCCCGCGCCGACAGACCTGCCCACGGGCGTTCCGTCGCAGCTCCTGGAACGCCGTCCCGACATCCAGCAGGCGGAGGCACAGCTCGTAGCCGCCAACGCGCAGATCGGCGTGGCCCGCGCGCAGTTCTTCCCGCAGCTTTCGATCAGCGCCTCCGCGGGCCTGGGCGGCAATGCGTTCTCGAACCTCTTCGATCCCTCAGGCAAGACCATCTACGGCATCGGCTCGCTC
>DATLMQ010000313.1:0-3046 GCA_035537215.1 Acidobacteriaceae bacterium | reverse complement strand
TTTGCAGACGATGCCGTGGCGGTCGTGGTCGGTGTCGCAGCCCCAGGCCACGTCGAAGCTGGCGCGATTGGCGATCATGGAGGCCATGGCGAAGGGGGAGCTGCAGTCCATGCGGATGCGGCCGTCCCAGTCGAGGGTCATGAAGCGGAACGTGGGGTCGACGTAAGGGTTGAGGATCTGGAGCGGCAGCTTGTACTGCTCGGCAATGCGAGGCCAGTAGTGGACGCCGGCCCCGCCGAGTGGATCGACCGCAAGGCTGAGGCCGGAGTTGCGGATCGCGTCGAAGTCGATGACGTTGGCGAGGTCGTTCACGTACGCGTAGATGTAGTCGTGGCGCTGCGTGGTGCCGGCGGTGAGGGCGCGGGCGTAAGGGATGCGCTTGATTTGGGTGAGACCGCTGTGGAGAAGGTCGTTGGCGCGGTTCTCGATCCACTTGGTGGCGGAGGTGTCGGCGGGGCCGCCGCTGGGGGGGTTGTACTTGAAGCCGCCGTCCTCGGGGGGGTTGTGCGAGGGGGTGATGACGATGCCGTCGGCGCGGTGGAGCGCTGCATTCTGAGAAGCACCGTTGCCGCCGGAGGCTTTTTCGTTGTGCTTGAGGATGGCGTGCGAGAGGGCGGGGGTGGGGGTGTAGCCGAGGTCCTTGTCGATGAAGACGTCGACACCGTTGGCGGCGAGGACTTCGAGGGCGGTGGAGAAGGCGGGCTCGGAGAGGGCGTGGGTGTCCTGGGCGAGAAAGAGCGGGCCGGTGGTCTTCTCGTTGGCGCGGAACTCGCAGATGGCCTGGGTGATGGCGAGGATGTGGGCGTAGTTGAAGCTGGTGTGCAGGGACGAGCCGCGATGTCCGCTGGTCCCGAAGCTGACGCGCTCGCTGGGGTTGGCGGGGTCCGGGTGCTTGGCGTAAAACGCCGTGATCAGCCGGGGGATGTTGACGAGCCTGTCAGGCGAGGAGAGGTGGCCGGGGGTGTTGAGCGGCGCGTCGGATAACGGATTCACGGACATGCCGAGAAGGATAGTCGAGCGGGTCTGTGGAGTGGAAATAGGAGCTGAATGGAGAGGGGTGGAGCACGGGCCGGCGCTCAGGAGCGGTCGTAGTGGAAGAGGATCTCCTGCTCGCTGGCGATGGGCGTGCCGTTGCGCATGGCGGGGGTGAAGGTCCACTGCTGGACTGTGGCGATGACCTGCTGGTCTACCGCTGCGCCGAGGCTCCGGGTGACGGAGAGGTGGGCGATGCGGCCCTGGGCGTCGATGAGGGCGTCGAGGACGACGTCGCCGCCGGTGCCGGGAGGGAGCGCGGAGAGGTCGGGCTCAGGACGGGGATGCGACTGGGGAAGGGCGATGCGGATGTCGCCGTCGCCGAGCGCGCCCTCGGCGGCGTTGCCGGCGGTGGACGGGGTGGCCGGGGTGCTGAGCTGAGGGGCTTTGTGCTGGACGCCTTTATGAGGCCGGGGGAGGGCGGGGCCGCGGGGGTGCTCGGGCGTGGCGGGGGTCGGGGCAGAGGCCCCCGGAGGCGAGCCCTGGAGCTGGAAGGCCTGCAACGGGAGGGTGCCGTGGGCTGTTCCGGGGAGGCGACGGGGAGCGATCTCGGGCGAGTGGAGCCGGGGCAGGAGCACCACGGCGGCGAGCACGGCCGCATGCAGCAATGCGGAGAGCAGGGTGCTTCGGCGGCTCTGGGGAGGCGCGGCCATGACGGCATTCTAGGCCTGGGAGGCGCAGGAATCACCGGAAAACTGACCGGTATCACCAGATAGGGGATTGCGCCACCGATTTGACCACACTACAAATCGAGCAGGATTTTCGCAATCGCAGGTTCGCCGACCCTCCCTGGGATCGCGGCCGCGTGCACAGAAGAGCTCGGATCGACGGTACGGGAGAAGAGGTTGGGAGAGCGACTCCGAAGAGGAGTTTGGTTGCGGCGTGTCGCGGCGGGGCTGTTGAGCCTCGTGGCGTGGCAGGGCGCGGAGGCGGTGCAGGCGACCCTGGTCGCGGATGCACATGTTTCGTCTGCCCAGCCTTCGGTGAACAGCGGAACGCTCAGCAACCTGAACGTGGGCGGCGGGTATACGGCGCTGGTTCAGTTCGACCTGGGGGTGCTGCCGTCCGGAACGACGGCGGCCCAGATTACGCGGGCGACGCTGCGGCTCTACTGCAATCGGGCGGACACGCCCGGCAACGTCACGGTGGGGACGGTGAAGGCCGCGTGGGGTGAGTACAGCATTACGTACAGCACGCTGCCTGCGATGGGGACGACGCTGGGAAGCATCCAGGTGACCAACGCGGGGGAGTACGTGACGCTGGATGTGACGGCCGCGGTGCAAGGATGGGTGACGACGCCGGCGGGCAACAACGGGCTGGGATTGACGGCGAGCAGCGCTGTGCTGCAGTTCGACAGCAAGGAGAATGCGGACACCTCGCACGCGCCGGAGCTGGAGATTGCGCTGGCGGCGGGAGGCTCGGGCAGCGTGGGGCCAGCGGGACCGGCGGGGCCGCAGGGACCTTCGGGGCCGCAGGGGCCGGCTGGGTCCGTGGGAGCGCAGGGGCCGGCCGGCGTTCCGGGAGCGATAGGGCCAGCGGGGCCGGTGGGGCCGGCAGGACCTTCGGGCGCGGGGGCGTTCGTGTACCAGGGCGGGTATAACTCGTCGACGAACTATGCGCAGGGAGATGTGGTGATCTTTGGCGGGTCGAGCTTTGTCTCGCTGACCGGGTCGAACCACGGCAACAATCCTTCGGCGTCGCCGTTGGCGTGGGGAACCCTGGCGGCGGGGTCGGTGGGACCGGCAGGGCCTACAGGGCCGGCGGGGCCGGTGGGGCCGGCGGGACCGCAGGGCGTCGGGTTGCAGGGACCGGCTGGGCCGGCGGGAACACAGGGACCGGTGGGACCGGCGGGTTCGCCCGGGCTGGTGTACCGCGGAGCGTACGACTCCTTTACGAACTATGTGGTGGGGGATGTGGTCTTCTTTGCGGGGTCGAGCTGGGTGTCGATGGTGGCGGGCAACCGGGGGCAGGCTCCGGGCCAGAGCTCGTCGCCGTGGGGTCTGCTGACGGCGGA
>DATLMQ010000312.1:0-21370 GCA_035537215.1 Acidobacteriaceae bacterium | reverse complement strand
GGCGAAATGGCCGAGCGCGAAAAGACGTTTCGTCACCACATAGCTGGTCGCGCCACTTGTCGAGCTGACCTGAACCATCCCGCCCGTAGCTCCCGTGGAGTCCGCATACCACCAGATGTAAGCGCTTACACCCGCCTTATTGAGCGTGTTCGAAATATCGTTCGCCACATACATGCCGTTGTTCGAATTGGCCGATGTGCCATTCTGAACCTGGTCCCATGACGTGTTATAGGCCGCTGGAGATTGTGGTCCCCATTCCGACATCCACGTGTTCTTTCCGTTCGCCGGTAAAGGCGTGGCAGCGGCCCCGCCGTACTCATGCCCTGTGTAGGTAGTGATGTACGAATCCGCCGTAGGATCGGCCACAACAGCACTCGTGTAGCCCACCGCCCCGCCCGTGCCCGTCCATACAGGTGAGTCGCAGCAGTTCATGTTCACATGCAGCCCGGAAGACCGGACAACAGGACCCAGGACATGCAGAAAGTCGATCACCTGGGCCGTCGACATCGTCATCGAAGCATAGGAGACGTTCTCCGTAGGTTCATTGATGAAGTCGAAGTCGGTGATCGGAACGCCAGCCTGGCGGAAGTCCTGCAGAAACTGCACCAGGTAGTTGGCGTAAGCTCCTCGGCAGTCCCCCACCACCGTGCAGTGCGCCTGCGTCATTGTGTTCGGTCCTCCGCAAATAGCGCCTCCGCTCTGGATCGTGTTGTTGGTCTTCATATACGCGGGGGCGCTCCATGAATTCGCATAAAAGCGGCTCACCCCGTACTTCAGAGCCTGCTGCCCCATCCAGACCTCTCCGCCAGCCGATCCATCCCACCCTGAATAGCTGGGCGTTACGCTGCACGAGTTTGGCGGCGTGGTCACAAGCTGAATCCCGGATCCAATCGGCGTATTCGGCACAAGATCATCCATGCCCATCCGCAGCATCGTGATCCCCGCGCCCGTAACAGGGTTGAACAGTTGATCCAGAACCTGGCCTGGGATGTCTCCGGCAGCATGCTGAATGTAACTTGGTCTCGCAAACGTCGCGGCCACACCGAATCCATCGATGTTCTGCTGCTTCGAGGTGAAGTCGACGCTGCCCGTATATTGAGCAGACGCAACGGAGACGAGCAATAGCGGTGCAGCAGGAACCGCTATCAGTCGTCGAATGAAAGTTGAATTCCGCATTCTTTACTCCTCCGATTTTTCGCAAAGGGCTTCCTTGGACCGCTCACTCCTCGTGGCTGGCGGCCTTCAGGCAGCTTGGGGTGTTCTTTGGGATAACGGGGCCGTTGTAGGTTTTTATTTCGCGGCCAAACTAATGGCAATCCTGATCACTTCTCGCATCGGTGACCACGTGTGAAGGCTCCAGCTTCGATCTGTTTCGGACGGCGAAATAAGCTACCCGAAGCCATATACACGTCGCATGACGCAGCTGTCAACCGCTCCGTTCGAGGCGACCGGCGCTCTACGGACGAGACGCATACAGCCCTCGTTTCACCCGCCTGCCTGCCACCCGCCTCTTACTGAACACGACCTCGCCGTCCTCTCGCCACGGCTCCCTGCCCCAGGTCGTCCTGCACCCGACCCACCCCTCCAGGTACATCCCCTCTCCCCATCGGACCATCCACACAGGGGAGGTCCTCCCCGCATGTCGAAGCACGAAACCGTAGAACACCCGCAGAAATCCAAAGAGCACGCCCCGCACGCCCTCCACGAAGAGCACCTCAAAGGCCCTCACGACCCCAAAGAGATCAACCCCAAGCTCGCCTCCGACATCGCCTTCTGGTCCCACGAGTTCGGCGTCACCGGCGAAAAGCTCCACGAAGCCATTCGCGCCCACGGCACCCACGTCGACAAGATCCGCGCCGCCCTCCACCCCCAGAAGTCCGTCTGACCCACACCACGCTCACACCAACCGGAACAGCGAAATGGCCTCTCCTGCGAGAGGCCATTTCCACCCGCGCTTCCGCAGTTCACTCAAACAAACTCGCCGCCCTCTCCACCAGCGGCTCCCCCGCCGCCCCGTTGTCGCACAGCGGACACCGTCGCGCATGGATGTCGCACCCATTGGACCCATACCGCCCCGTGCACCTCCGGCACTTCAGCTCATAGATCACCTGCCCCCGAAACGTCTTCGACGGCTGTCCCGTCCTCGCAATCACCTCCTGCCCGTTCCCGTTCACCCACCCCGGAGTCGTCGTGCTCGCCCTGCTCGCCCGCTGCCTCTTCGCCCCGCCCGTATACGCCGTCAGTCGCATCTCCGCAGACTACCCGAGCCCCGCATAGTGTTGCTGCAAATGCGAGGTAAGCGCCCTACGGCGTCATATCCAAATCGGCATTCACATGCACCGAACTGCCCGACACATTCATCGTTCGGGTCCAAGCCGCGTGCCCGTTCTTCTTCACCACAATGGTGTGCTGTCCCGGAGTCACCGCGACCGTAGACGGCGTGTTCCCCACGAAATTGCCGTCGATTTCGATGTCCGCCCCGGTCGTATTCGACTCAATGCTCAAACTCGCCCCACTCGCTACCGCACCCCCGCCCGGTGCGAAGTTAGCCATCGTTAGACGCATATCGCCCTGAACAAACGCAGTTACCTCGGTTCCCTTCGGAATCTCCACCGACTTGCCATGCATGAAAAGAAACAGCGGAGCCGCTGGGAAGAACACCAGGGAGGTGGCGACGATTGCTCCCGTCATGACGCCCACATGTCCGCCGCCCTTGGTATCCTTTACCGCTCGTAGCTGCGCTTTTTCTCCATCTGCCAGGCGTACGCTGTCAATGTTCACGTCCAGCTTGCCCCCGCGTCCCATGCGCTTCTTGCCTTCGGCGGTCGTGACCGTCGCCAATGCCTGTGCCCCTTTCGGAATCACCGGCACACCTTGCAGCGTCACCTCTTCAACCACTTCAAACGGCACTTGCTCGCCCGTCTTGTTCGTCTCCGAAGACAGGTTCTCCGCCAGCCGCAGCTTCACCGGCGTTCCATCCAGCAGCGTATTGGGTGCTGGCGGCGCAGCCGCGACGGCGGGAGCCGGCTGACCGTCCACCTCTGCCGCGGGAGCGTGGGCAGCAGCCGCGGTCGATGCAGCGGCAGATGGCGCCACAGCGGAAGGTGCCACCGCCGCCGTAGGGGCCGCCGCTGCAGGTGCAGCGAGCGGTGCAGGGCTGGTCTCCGTCGGTGCCGGGGCCGCACCCACAATCGTAAACGGCACCGCTGACTTCTTCCCCTTCTGTGTTTGGGAAAGGGCAGGCGTAGACACAACAGCAATGGCGAGAAGGCTGGCAACAGCTTTCACGGGGACCTCAACTCGATTCAGGAATGTGGCGGAAGACTATCCGCCCTCGCCTCCCGATACAAGCGAAATCTCCCACACGATTTCCCAAAATGGGAAAAGGCTCTTCGGCCTGCTCCGAGCCCCGCATCAAACTACACCGGAGCACGCCCATGACCGGAACGACTCGCACCACCCTCACCCTCGCGGCCATCCTTACCGCCGCCCTCGCCTCGCACGCCGCTCCCGCCCAGGCCCCCCACGCCTCCCCCAAGGCCGCCGCCAAAGAGCCCGCGCCCTGCGATCTCCTCACCCCCGACGCCATCAAGACCGTCATCGAATCCCCCGTACAGCCCGGTCAGCCCGGTGCCGGCGACTGCACCTGGCACGACGCCAAGGGCGAGACCCGCGGTTATCTCTCCCTCAAAGACGCCGCCGACTTCCACTCCCTGCGCTCCCAGATGCAGGCCAGCGGCCGCCTCGTCCCCGTCACCGGCCTCGCCGGCGACGCCTTCTTCGTCTCCAGCACCGGCTCCAGCGCCGCTCTGTACACTCTCAAAGCCAAGCGCGTCCTCCTCCTTACCGTGGACGGCGTCGGCTACAGCAAGGCCCAGAACGAGGCCGCCGAGAAATCCCTCGCCGCCCAGATCCTCGCCCGGCTCTGATTAGTGTCCCGGCCCCTTCCCGTCGGGGAAAAGTGCATTACCCCCACCCGTCAACTCCTTTGTTGCCAAGACTTTGCACGGTACCCACACCTGAAAAGGCTGTACTTGTACCCTAAGTCCGGACCTAAGTCCCATCTTTCGAAGACTTTGCGCAATAAAGTACGGGGGGAGGGGGGTATACTTGCGCCCCCCTGCGCCCCCCGCAACAATTCGTTGCGACCGGCATCTATATACACAGAGGTTTTAGGAAACATGCCAAGGTACACAGCGATTCTGCTTGCCATGGCGACTCTGACCGCCGCCGCCACCGCACAGGCCCCGGCCCAAGCCGCACCCGCAGGCCCCAATTACATGCAGTCCTCGCCCGCTCCCGTGGAGCGCGCTCCCAGCAGCTCCGCCCCCGCGGTGATCAGCTCTCAACCCGCCCCCGGTGTCTTCGTCCGCACCTCCGCCGACACCACCCTGGAGCCCGTCTCCACCGAGCCGAACCGCACTGAGCTCCGCCTCGAGCACGGGATCGCGAACGTCAACGTCCACGACCCCGCCCACGACAGCCTCATCCTCGTCGACCTCCCCGGCGGCCAGGCCCAGCTCCTCAAGAACGGTCTCTACACCTTCAACGCCGACACCAACACCGTCCGCGTGCTCAAGGGCGAAGCCCGTGCCTTCCCGGCCGAGAACCCCGACGCCAAGCCCCTCAAGGTCAAGGAGGACCACCAGGTCTCCTTCACCGGCTCCGCCCCCCGCTCCACCAGCTTCGAGCCGTATGAGGCCTCGACCGACCTGCTCCCCGGCGGCTCCAACCCCCACCGCGACGGTGCCTACGGCTTCGGCCCCTATGGTGATGGCCTGCCGTACGGCTACGGCTACCCGTCCTTCGCCTACGGCTCGCCCTGGGGCTGGGGCTATCCGTACGGCTGGTACGGCTACCCCTTCGGCCCCACCCTCGGCTTCTCCTACTGGGGCGGAGGCTACCGGGGTGGCTACTATGGTGGCCTCCACGGCTATGGTGGCCTCCACGGCGGCCCCATCTACGGCGGTGGTTTCCACGGTGGCGTTGGCATCCGCGGGGGCGGTAGGCGCTAAGCTCCTGCAATAGCCGCACAAAAGGCAGCCACCGGCTGCCCTTTGTGTTTCTGGCTACACTTTCAGCATGGCACCAGGCAGCATCAGGGAGGGACGCAGGCGATCCGCTCCAGCGGGTCCGCCCCTCACACCCAAGGCCCCTAACCTGCCGTTCGTCGCTGAAACCTTTCGCCAGGCGCTTAGCGTCTGGTACCGGGCTCACGCCCGCAGTCTTCCCTGGCGAGGCATACGGAATCCATATGCCACCTGGCTCTCCGAGATCATGCTGCAGCAGACGCGCGTCGCGACGGTGGTCGAGCGTTACGTGCAGTTTCTGCAACGGTTCCCCACCATTCAGGCGCTTGCCGAGGCCTCCGAGGATGATGTGCTGGCGCTCTGGAGCGGGCTGGGCTACTACCGGCGTGCGCGGATGCTGCATCGCGGCGCGCAGTTTGTGCAGCGGGAACTCGAGGGCAAGCTCCCTCGCAAGACCCCGGAGCTGCGGACTCTTCCCGGCGTGGGAGACTACACGGCGGCCGCGATCGCCAGTATCGCCTTCGGCGAGAGCGTTGCTGTGCTCGATGGAAACGTCGAACGTGTGCTCTTGCGTGTCCTGGGCTTTGCCGAGGATCGCTCCGGCAAGGCCCGAAGCTATCTTGCCTCTGTAGCGCAGGCCCTGGTTCCGCCGTCGGCTAAACGGCGGGAGCGCAGCAATCCTCCCGGAGATCACAATCAGGCCATGATGGAGCTCGGCGCGACCATCTGCCTGCCGCACCAGCCCTTGTGCCTCCAGTGCCCGGTAGTCAGCTTCTGCCAGACGCGAGGCGAACACGCCACGGCTGTACGCAACAAGCCGCAGAGCCGGATGACGGCGCACCTGCTCGCCCTCCGCAAGCGCGGAACCGCCACCGAGGTGCTTCTGCTGCGTCGGCCCGAAACGGCGACGCTGATGCCAAAGATGCTGGAACTGCCGCCATTGCCGCTCGAATGCACAAGGGGCCGGGAGCCTGTGTTGCGCCTCCGACATGCCATCACGGACACGAACTACTATGTGCAGATCTTTGCCGAGAGTGCACCAGGTGTGGCGCCGTTAGCCCTGGACAACAGAGATGCGGGTGAGCCGCATGACCTGCCCGCGAGTATTGCAGGTGCCTCCGCATCGCTTCCGGAGACTGCGGCCTTTCGTCTGCCTGAAGGAACGCTCAAGGGCGCGATCACCCGGCTGCAGGCTCAGGACGCCGCGGCCACCGCCGCGGAGCTGGCAACTTCCCTCTCGAATGCCCAAAGCAGGGCGATTCTCACCGCGGAGTTGGTCGGCGAACTCGACGAGGGCGGCCTTCCTCCTCGACTCAGTGTCCCCGAAGGCGCCCTGCTTGCCCAGATTCCCGCCAGCCCTGAGGACCTGGTGTGGACACCGACCGCACGCCTGGCCATCGTGCCGTTGACCGGACTCTCCCGCAAAGCACTCCAGCGCCTCGGTGTGATGGTTGTTCCGCGTCTGCAGTCCTTCAGCTAGCCCGATCAGTCGAGAGGCCGGCGACAACCTGTGCCGAGCCGTGGCACCAGTGTCATGGAGCGGAACTGGGGCTGAGGAGCACTGTCGCGGCAGCACTCTCCCGCCCGCTGGCATTTACGGCCCTCACGTTATATCGGTACTGTGCAGCGGGATCGGCGGTCACGTCGTGGAAGGCTGGTACCGTCACGGGGGATCCATTCAGCCGTTCCGGAGATCCGGCCGGGGCACCCGCTCCATCGATCCGCTGCCGCCACACGGCATACCCTGCGACGGTCCGATCCTCCACGGGATTCCAGATCAGGTCCACACCAAACCGTCCGCCCTCGCGAAAGCCGGCCGCGCTGAGGCCTGTCGGTGGAGGTGGTGCAAACGTGTCATGGAGTGCGAACTGCACCGGGGGCGACTCCTCGCTCCGGATCTCCAGCTTACGTTCCCCAAGCTGTATAAAGCGCCGCCTCACCGCTACATAGCGGTATGGAGTGTCCTCCTGAGCGGAGCTGTCGATGCTCTGCCCAAGTCCCTCGGTTGGCTCCTCGGCGTGGGTCGCCAGCCAAACGGGAGCGGTGGCTCGCCTCTTCTGTGATGTGCCGGGCACGGTTATCTCTTCTCTGCGCACCAGAACTTCGGAAGGGCTGCTTGCCGTTGACGATCTTGCATCGGGAGCCCAGCGCATCAGAACGCCCTTCGGCGTGCCTTCGGTCCTGAACCCTACGACGCTGGCTGGAGCGCCCCCCGCAACCGTGTACGCTGGGCCCGACCAATCGCTCGCCGCTCCCCGGCTATTGGCCAGCCGCACCCGGTAAATAAGGGGTCGCTCGATCCCCGTCGCCAACTCGGCGGGAAGCTCGTCTCGCCACGGCAGGACAGCAGGAGAACCGTCAGCGTCTGTCAGGTCCAGGTCATGCCGCGTGCTCTGGACCACGACACAAGGGTCGCGTTCGAGCCCTCGGCAGAGAGTGGCCTCAACACGCGTTCCCCGCAGTGGAAGTCCATCTGTCGTGCGCTGTGGAAGGGTGAATCGCAACTCCACAGAGCCTCCCTCTCGGGAGGCCACAAGATCGCGAGCAGGTTCCGGCAAATGCAGCGACGGAGGCCGAGGTGGCCCGGGGCTTGCGCAACCGGCAGCCATGAACGCCGCCGCCGCCAATGCCGAGAGTTGTCTCAGGTGTTTCGATGTAGCCGGCCAGGTCCTCACGTTCTGAGCCTAGCACTGGAAAACGTGTGCTCCGGGCTCGCGGACCGCCCACGGATGATGGACGGTGAGCTATGGCCATCCGTACATCTTTTCGTGCTATGGAAACGTCTTCTACAAATAGAGCTTAGCCTCTCCCTTACAGTACGCAGGCCGAATAGCAGTTGAGGTCTTCTCCAAATGGATCAGGTTTTGCAGCACTCGTCCCAGAGTTCGCGTTCGCGCCCTACCAACGGCAAAGCTCCGTTGCAGGCCGCGCCCCCACGCTCGCCGGGCATACCGGATTCGCGGAAGAGCCCGGATGGAATTGAGCCTAGGCTTAAGGCCTCGTCGTCACCCGCGTTGGATCAATCTCCCGATGATGCTGAGTTGTCCATTGAGCCGGAGATCTCGACCTCTGTGGGCGGTGTACCCGCCGAAGCGGCTGAGGCGTTGATCGAGAACAAGCACATCGGTGAGCGCATCAAGTTCCTGCGCCAGCGGAAGCATATGGGGCTTGTCGAACTCGGACGGTATACCGGCCTGTCCGCCAGCTTCCTTTCGCAGCTTGAGACCGGGCGTGTGGTGCCGACACTCCGCAACCTGGCTCGCATCGCTATGGTCTTCTCAAAAGACCTGAGCTACTTCTTCGAGCCCGAGCGGCCAGAGCTCTTCCGGATTCTGCGCGCATCCGAGCGCCAGCGCCTTCCCCAGACCGGAGCCGATGAGCCCGACTACTTCTTCGAGAGCCTCGGGCATGTCCCAAGCGACCAGATGATCGCCCCCTACGTGGCTGAGTTCCTCCCCTGCAATGACCGCCGACCTCCAGGCTCACACCAGCACGCCGGGGCGGAGTTCCTGTACGTTCTCAGCGGCCGTCTGCGTCTCACCCATGATGGCCGCACTGAGGTGGTCGAGCGCGGCGATGCCGTGTACTTCGATCCCTCCGCGAAGCACAGCTATGAACGTCTGGGTGACGAATCCTGCACGGCGCTGATCCTCACGATGCCTGAGCCGGTGCGTGGCTCGCATACTGGATCGAAGCTCCCGGTCATCGCGCCTGCTGGCGGCAACAGTGCCGTGCGGCGCGCTCGCTAGCGGCTCTCTTCCTGAAGAAACATCTTCTCGACATCCAGCCAGTCGCGAACTCGTCGAAAGCCCGTGACATACGCATTTGCCGGCGAGGTGAACAGGATGCCCTCTCCTCGAAACAGCCGTAGCTGGCGGGGATTGTCGTCGATCAGGTAATCAGCATGAAGGATGCTCTTATTCCCGCAGAAGACAATGTGGGAAGCAGGGATGAACGGAAAGTGTTCCTTCAGCCATTTGAACTTTGCATTGAAGCTTGAGGGCACCTCCATCGCCGCGGTAGCGATAAAGATCTCGTACCGGGATTGAAGCCGGGCGAGCACGCGTTGAGCATGCGGCATAACCCCAAGCGCCGAGAAGAAGTCCTCCGAGTGCATGTAGCTCATCAGCACACTGTGCCGGTCAGGCGGGATGTAATCCCACAGCCACCTGCCTTCGAGATCAGCCGGCGTGATCCGCTCGGAGAAGTCACGGTTGTACCGCAGCAGGTGTTCGCCCAGTGCGTCCGCAATGACCTCATCCATATCCACACAAATGATGGGCCTGTGATCGTCTCGTACAGCGCTCATGAAGACGGCTCCACCGTGGCGGAAGGCCGCAACCCGATCAGACGCTCACCCGCTGCCCATGTCCGGGGCACATCGCGGCGGGGATCCCAGAACAGCACCCGTCCGCAGGTCTCACAGGTAAACAGCTCGCCCTCTTGCTCGCGTCCGGTAAGTTCGTTCCACCGTTGTGGGCGCACCATCATCTGGCACGCCGAGCACTTGTGGTCCACGGCCTCGGACACCCCTGTGCCACGCGATCGGCTCACCCGATCGTAGATCGCCAGAGCGCGTTCCCCGATCTGAGCGCGCAGCTTCCCGCGTTCGGACTCTATGCTCTCCAGGTTTGTGCGCGTGCGGTTGACCGTTTCCGCGGCACGGATGCGTTCGGCTTCCACTGCGGCGCGTGTGGATTCGACATGAGCGGCAGCAGCATCGCGTTGTGCCTCGAGCTCTTCCGTGCGTTCGAGTGACGCGATCTCTTCATCTTCCAGCTTGCGGACTGCAGCCTCCCCGAAGCCGATCTCGTGCTCCAGGGCGGTGATCTGGGCGGCGCTTGTCGCTGCATCCATCTGCCGCCGAAGCCGCGTTATCTTGCTGCGCTGACTGTCCGCGTCGGACTCCTGGCTCCGCCGGAGGCTCTCTTCACGCGAAAGTGCGACGGCAACCTGGGCCGCGGAATGCTCGGCTCTCTTAAAGGCCGCCTCGGAAGTGGCAAGTCGGCGCGGTGCTTCGGCCTGCTCCTGCCGCAACCGCTGCAACTCCAAGTCCTGGGCTTGAAGAACGATGAGATGTTCCAGATCCGGGTTCACCGTTCTCCTCCGTCAAGCAGGGGGATCATCTGAGCCCCATGCCGAAGATCAAGCCTAGCACTTTGAATGCGTCCTTCGAATCGCCATCCGACGAGCATTTCTGAATCCCCGCTCCCGTCCGTACTATCAAACGCAGAGACCTGCATGTCAGTCACGACCGTAGAACTCACTGGCCAGGAGTCCACCGGCGCTCAGCCGTGGCGTCCCCGCATCAACCCATGGATCGTCGCCATGACCGTCACCCTGGCGACATTTATGGAGGTGCTCGACAGTTCCATTGCGAACGTTGCGCTCCCGCACATTGCGGGGGGCCTTGGAGCGACGCAGGATGAGGCAACCTGGGTTCTGACCGCGTACCTGGTGGCCAACGCGGTCATCTTGCCGGCCGGCGCGTACATGACGACGTTTATAGGCCGCAAGAAGTTCTACATGATCTGCGTCGCCCTGTTTGGAATTAGCTCTGCGCTGTGCGGCTTCGCACCTACCCTGCCATTGCTGGTCTTCTTCCGTGTGCTGCAGGGTATCGGAGGCGGAGGCTTGGCGCCCAGTGAACAGGCCATTCTGGCGGACACGTTCCCACCCGCCAAGCGTGGGCAGGCGTTTGCCATGTATGGACTCGCTGTGGTCGTCGCACCGGCGATCGGGCCGACGCTTGGCGGGTACATCACCGACAACTTCGATTGGCGCTGGATCTTCTTCCTCAACGTTCCCATCTGCCTGTTGTCGCTCTTTCTGACGTCGCGCATCGTGGAAGATCCACCCTATGTGAAGAAGCAGGTTGCGGAGGCGCAGAAGGGCGGCATACGCCTGGACATGCTGGGTTTTGTGTTGGTGGCGCTGACGTTCGGGTCGCTGGAATTCATTCTCGATAAGGGCCAGGAGGATGACTGGTTCAGCTCGCACCTGATCACGTTTTTCACTGTGCTGATGTGTGTGGCGTTTGTGACGCTCATCTGGTGGGAGCTCAAGCAGTTACGGGAAGGTCACAGGCCGCTGCTGAATCTCACACTCTTTACACGAAGGCAGTTCGCGATCAGCTTTGTGCTGATGTTTGTGCTGGGGTTTTCGCTGTATGGGACGACGATCCTGATCCCGCAGTTTGTGCAGACTTTGCTCGGGTATACGGCGGAATTAGCCGGAAAAGTACTGTCTCCAGCGGGCTTCATGATGATGGCGATGATGCCCGTGGTGGGCTTCCTTTCCAGCAAGGTGGACCCGCGGAAGCTCATCGCGTATGGGTTCATCATGCTGACGCTTTCGCTGGTGTATATGTCGCAGCTGAACCTTGGGCTCAGCTACGGAGAGCTAGTGTTCATGCGGTGTTTTCAGGCGTCGGGGCTGGCGTTTCTATTTATTCCGATCAACACGATCGCCTACATCGGGGTGAAGCAGAGCGAGAACAACGATGTGTCCGGATTGACGAATTTGGCCCGGAATATAGGGGGATCGTGCGGAACGGCGTTCATGGCGACCATGTTGATTCGGCGGGAGGCGGCGCACGAGAACATGATGGTGCGGCACCTGGTGAATGGGAGCCAGGAGTTCAAGGCGCAGGTGGAGGCGCTGGCCGGGAATTTCAAGGCCGGCAATGGTGCGGTGCCGGTCGGCGGGGGGGCTTCCGAGGGTGCGCTGCATAAGGCACAGGCCTTTATTTACAGTCAGTTACATAGGCAGGCGGCGACGCTGGCGTATGTGGACATCATCCGCGATCTGACCGTGTTCTGTGCGTTCATGCTGCCGCTGTTGTTCCTGATTCCGCGGCCTCCGAAGGATGCGGCGGAGCACGCTGGGCACTAGATTTCGCGAAAAACATGATGTAAACGAATGCACTTTTAGGTGCTTTTAAGGTATTTTAAGCGCATTTTAGTGTCTTTTCAACGCATTTGTTTTTGAGCGTGAATGTGTCGTGGGAAGATGCTGCGGCCTGTCGGGGAATCCGCGAAGAGGGGATCCGGGCTCAGGTTGGCAAGGCCGCGGGCAGGAGAAAGAGAGAGGCCCCGCGGGTTCTGCGGGGCCTCCGGTCGGTTGGGGATGGGTCGCGGTTACTTGCGGATGGAGGGAGGGGTGGGGAAGGGGTTGCGCTCCTCGAACTGGGCCTGGTGCCAGTAGGGGTAGCCGAGTTTGGTTTCGCTGGCCGCGTCGAGCTTCGCCACCTGCTCGGGGGTGAGGGCCCAGCCTACGGAGTCGAGGTTGGCGCGAAGCTGCTTCTCGTCGCGGGCGCCGATGATCAGCGTGGAGACGGTGGGGCGGCGGAGGAGCCAGTTGAGGGCGATCTGGGGGACGGACTTTCCGGTCTCCTTCGCGACTTCGTCGAGGGCGTCCACGACCTTGTAGACGAGCTCGTCGTCGGGGCGGGGACCGCCTTCGACCACGACCTGGCTGTTGAGGCGGCTGTCCTTGGGGAGGGGATGACCGCGGCGGATCTTGCCGGTGAGGCGGCCCCAGCCGAGGGGTGACCAGACGAGGGCGCCGACACCCTGGTCGACGGCCAGGGGCATGAGCTCCCACTCGTAGTCGCGGCCGACCAGGGAGTAGTAGACCTGGTGGCCGACGTAGCGGGCCCAGCCGTAGCGCTCCGAAACGGAGAGCGACTTCATGAGGTGCCAGCCGGAGAAGTTGGAGCAGGCGATGTAGCGGATCTTGCCTTCGCGGACGAATTTGTCGAGGGTGTTGAGGGTCTCTTCGACGGGTGTGGTCGCGTCGAAGCCGTGGAGGTGGTAGACGTCCACGTAGTCGGTGCCGAGGCGCCGGAGCGAGCCTTCGAGGGCCTGGATGAGGTGATAGCGGGAGCTGCCGACGTCGTTGGGACCATTGCCGAAGCGGAAGGTGGCCTTGGTGGAGAGAAGGACGTCTTCGCGGCGGAGGTGGGCGATGGCTTTGCCGAGGACCTCTTCGGAGCGGCCGTTGGAGTAGATATCGGCGGTATCGAAGAAGTTGCAGCCGGCTTCCATGCAGATGTCGATGAGGTGGCGGGCTTCATCGTCCTGGGTGTTGCCCCAGGCGGCGAAGAACTCGTTGCCGGCGCCAAAGGTGCCGGTGCCGAAGCAGAGCTCGGGAACTTTGAGGCCGGAACGGCCCAGTGTGCGGTACTCCATCATTACCTCGCTTATAGGGTTGAGCGGCGCCGGGCGGCGCGCGTTTCGGTTTGGATGCCACGGCTGGGAGGGAAGGTGCAGGCGACTCGCCGGTGAAGGAGCCCGATTACGGGAGCATTGCTCCGTAGGGGTAGACGCGACCGTGTCCCAGTTGATTGTCCAGATCCGGGACATTTACATCGACCCACTCTTGTTTCACAATAGATTGCCCGGAACCAAACAAAGGCTGCGAACGTCTGATAGACAGGATGGCGGCATGACCAACAATATTCGGAAACTCGCCTGGACGCTTCGCCAGTCGGCGCGGAACTCAAACACCGCCGCCTCCGCGTTACGTTCCGCTGTCCAGAACGATCGCAGCCGTCTGAAGACGGAGCTGGAAGAGTACGGAACAGCGGTGATGCGCGATGCGAGCGGCCGCGAGTATCGAATCGAGCGAGTCGCCGAACGGTGACAGCGATTGTCGCCGGCTTCCTGCTGGTGGGTTATCTTCTAGGTCCCGGAGCAATCTACAGAACAGTTTTCGGTTTGCTGATCATCAGCAAGCGTGTGCAGCGCAGCCGCACGGAAGAGGTCGTGTTTTCCGTGGCGGCTACTCTGATTCCGTTTGCGTTGACGTGGGTGTTGCTCTGCCACACGCCGGTCGGCCGGATCCCGCAGATCACGGGAGAGGTCTCCAAGTATGCGGCGTATGCGGAGATCACCAATGCGCTGACGTCAGAACCGTCGCATCCCGCCATGGGAGCTGTGTACGTTCGCGCTCTCAAAGAGCAGCTGCGGTTTATCGCCTGGTTGTGGACGTTCTGTGTGCTGGAGGCGGTGGCGGGAGCCTGGGTGCTGAGCAACTACGGGGATCTGGCGGAGAGGTATCCCAGACTCGCCCGGCTGTGCGAGAAGCTGCTGCTGATTCATGTATCGGAGTGGCAGTGGCTGCTGACGACAGACTTTCTGCCCAAGGCAGAGCGCAACAAGATCGTGGAAGTGGACGTGCTCACGGCGGGTGGGCTGCTGTATCGGGGGCAGGTGGCGGACTGGTTTACGGAGACCGACGGGAAGCTCCAGGGGATCTTTCTGACGAACGCCGCGCGGTACAACAAGGACGAGTTGAAGCGGGATCGGGAGGCCGGGATCGTGAAGCCTGTGGCGTCGTACTGGCGGTCGATCCCGGGGTCCAACCTGCATATTCTGGCGAGCTCGATCTCGAACTACAACGTTCGCTATCAAGAGAGCAGAGAGAGCAAGGATGCTCTGTTTTCGAAGGAGATGGGAGAGTCGGTCCGGGTGGTGGCGATTTCAGGCGCGGCGTCCGATGCCGATGCGGGGCTAGAGGAGTTTGGCGGCGTCTTTAGCGAAGTAGGTGACGATGAAGTCGGCCCCGGCCCGGCGGATGCTTAGAAGGCTTTCGAGGATGGTGCGCTCGGGCTCGAGCCAGCCGCGCTGGAAGGCGGCGTGGAGCATGGAGTACTCGCCGGAGACCTGGTAGGCGCCGAGGGGGAGGTCGAAGCGGTCGCGGGCCTCGCGGATGATGTCGAGGTAGGCCATGGCGGGCTTCATGAGAAGCATGTCGGCGCCTTCGGCGAGGTCCTGCTCGATCTCACGCATGGCTTCGCGGCGGTTGGCGCCGTCCATCTGGTAGGTGCGGCGGTCGCCGAACTGGGGGGCGGAGTCGGCGGCTTCGCGGAAGGGACCGTAGAAGGCGGAGGCGAACTTGGAGGCGTAGCTGAGGATGGGGATGTTGGAGAAGGAGGCGGCGTCGAGGGCGGAGCGGATGGCGGCGACGCGGCCGTCCATCATGTCGCTGGGGGCGACGACGTCAGCTCCGGCCTGCGCGAGCGAGGTGGCGGTGCGGGCGATGAGGGCGAGCGAGGGGTCGTTTTCGACGGAAAAGGATTCGCCGTCGCGGGCGACGACACCGCAGTGGCCGTGGGAGGTGTACTCGCAGATGCAGACGTCGGCGATGAGGACGAGGGAGCGGAGGGCGGAGCTGGAACGGAGGGCGCGGAGGCCGCGCTGGACGATGCCGTCGGGGTCGTAGGCGCCGGAGCCCTGCTCGTCCTTGGCGTCGGGCAGACCGAAGAGGAGAAGGCCGCCGAGGCCGAGGGAGGCGCAGGTTTCGGCTTCTTTGAGGGCCTCGTCGACGGAGAGGTTGAAGACGCCGGGCATGGAGCTGATCTCGCGGCGGACGCCTTGGCCTTCGCAGAGGAATATGGGGGAGATGAGGGCGCCGGGATGGAGATGGGTCTCGCGGACGAGCGAACGCATGGCGGGGGTGGAGCGCAGGCGGCGCAGGCGGGTCGAGGGGAACTTCATGGGGTTAGTTTAGACGGCGGGCGCTGAGGAGCGGCGGCGGAGGCGGGGCTTAGGCGAGGCCGTTGCGGGCGACGACTTCTTTGTAGAACTGCCCGGAGAGTTTTACGGTGCGCTTCTGGTTTTTGTAGTCGACGAAGGTGATGCCGAAGCGCATGGCGTAGCCGTCGGACCACTCGTAGTTGTCGATCAGGCTCCAGAGGAAGTAGCCCTTGACGGGGACGCCCTCGGCGATGGCGCGGTGGAGCTGGGTGAGGTAGCTGCGCAGAAAGAGGACGCGGTCGACGTCGAGGATTTCGCCGGTGGGGGTGGGGACGTCGAGGCTGGCGGCGCCGTTTTCGGTGATGTAGATCTCTTTGACTCCCCAATGAGACTGGAGGAATTTGGGGGACCAGAACATGCCGTCGGGGCCGAACTGGAGCCAGCCGGCGGCCATGCGGGGGTAGCTGGCGGGCATGTCGACGGTCTCGTAGCCCGGGGAGGCCGCGGAGGCTCGGATCCAGGTGGGCTCGTAGATGTTGAGGCCGATGAAATCGAGGGGTGTGCTGATGATCTTCAGGTCCTCAGGGGTGAACTTCGGGGCGTCGGCGGCGAGGGCCTTGAGATAGAGCTCGGTGTAGCGGCCTTCCAGGATGACGGTGAGGGAGCGTGCGTTTTCTTCGCGGTAGGCGGTGCGGGCGGCGGCGATGTGTTCCGGGGTTTCGAAGACCGGGCAGGTGCTTACGGCGTTGTCAGCGATGCCGACCCGGGTGTCGGGGCGAGCGTTGGCGCGGACGGCCTGCACGGAGAGACCATGGCCGAGCAGCACGTTGTGCGTGACCTGAGCAACCTGGGCATTGGTGAGCTTGAGGCCCGGGGCGTCGGTGCCGAAGCGGTAGCCGGCGTCGACGAAGGCGGTGACCTCGCTGACGGTGATGAAGTTCCTGACGCGGTCGCAGAGGTGGCGGGCGGCGAAGGCGGAGTAGTCGGCGAAGGCTTTGGCCGTGTCGCGGCTCTGCCAGCCGCCGACCGACATCATGGCCTGGGGGAGGTCCCAGTGGTAGAGGGTGCAGAAGGGCTCGATGCCGGCGGCGAGGAGGGTGTCGAGCAGGCGGTCGTAGAAGCCCCAGCCTTTCGGGTTGGGCTGGCCGGTGCCCTGGGGAAAGATGCGGGACCAGGAGACCGAAAACTGGTAGGTCTTGACGCCTAGGTCACGCATGATGGCGACGTCCTCGCGGTAGCGGTGGAAGTGATCGTCGGCGATGTCGCCGTTGTCGCCGGTGTAGGTGTTCTTCGGGACGCGCGAGAAAGTGTCCCAGATGGAGGGGCCGCGGCCGTCTTCCTCCGGAGCGCCTTCGATCTGGTAGGCCGAGGTTGCGGTACCCCAGAGGAAGCCTTTGGGGAATTCTCGGGCGGCGAGCGTACTCGCGGGGGCGGCGGGGGGAGCTGCGGTCGCGGGGGCGGGCAGGGCGGCGGCACTTGCCGAGAGACCAAGCAGCCGGGCGAAGTTTCTGCGGTTGATGCGCTGTTCCAAGGGGACTTCCATCCTTGCGGGCAGGGTTATGCAGGGCCTAGCGAGCGGCGTTCTTCACAGAGCTGTTCGGTGTGAGGAGGTAGCGGTCAGGGGCGGAGTTTGCCGAGGAGATCCGTGAGCTCGGGTGGGAGGGGTGTGGAGAGGTGGAGGGGTTCGTTGGTGGAGGGGTGCTGCAGGTCGAGTTCGGCCGCGTGGAGGAAGTTGCGGTCGAGCGTGAGCGGAGGGGCGGAGGCGTTGGCTGGAGAGGGCACGATACGCTGCGGGGCGCCGTAGACGGTATCGCCGACGACGGGATGGCCGAGGGCCTGGAGGTGGACGCGGATCTGGTGAGTGCGGCCGGTTTCGATGCGGACTTCGAGCAGGGTGAAGGGGCCGAAGGGGCCGGGCTTCTCGGGGGTCCCTATCCGCTCCAGCACGCGCCAGTGGGAGATGGCATGGCGGCCGCCGGAGCGGCGGGTGGTCATGCGGATGCGGCGGACGACGTCGCGGCTGATGGGGAGGTCGACTGTGCCGGACTCACCTTTGACCGTGCCGTGGACCAGGGCGATGTAGATCTTGCGGAGGTCGCGGTTGGCGAAGGTTTCGGCGAGACGGCGATGGGTGAGGTCGTTTTTGGCGACAAGGATGAGGCCGCTGGTGTCTTTGTCGAGGCGGTGGACGATGCCGGGGCGGAGCGGGCTGGCGGAACCGGCGGTGTCGCCTTCGGCCTCCGCTGCATCGGGGTCGTCCTCGGCTTCATCCACGGACTCGTACAAGGATTCGTTCACGGTCGCCTTCGGAGCGGCGGCGGGGGCTTTCAGACCGGAGAGGCTCTGGCCGAAGTGGAAGAGGAGGGCGTTGACGAGGGTTCCGCGATTGGCCTCGGGAGCGCCCGCACCCGCGTGGACGGACATACCGGCCGGCTTGTCGATCACGGCGAGGTCGGCGTCTTCGTAGACGACCGACAGGGGGATGTCTTCGGGTTCGGCGCGGAGGGGAGCGGGCTGGGGCTCGCCTTCGATCCGGATGCGCTCGCCGCCGCGGAGCCGGGTGCTGGCTTTGGAGGAGGCCCCGTCGACGGTGATCTGGCCGTGCTCGATAAGGAGCTGGACGCGGCCGCGGCTGATGTCGGGGAGGGCTTTGGCGAGAAAGGCGTCGAGGCGAAGGCCCGCGGCGGCGGCCTCGGCGACAAAGGAGCGGACGCCGGCCTCGGGCTGGAGATCGTCGAGGACCTGGATGTCGGGCGGGGGCGGGTCATACCTGAGGCCGGGGTAGCGCCTGGGCTCCTGGGTTTCGGCGGCGACTTTGGAGCCGCTGGCGCCGGTGGTGCGGAGATAGGGGTGCGCGGGGACCTCGGGCTGGAAGTCTTCGGTGTCGTAGAGGGCGTCTTCGGCGGGAGCTTCGGGGAGGCCGCTGGCTTCGCGGGCGGCGGCTTCGCGGGCCTTCTGCTCCTCGACGAGGGTGCGCTGGGCGCGGTACTCGGCGCGGACGGAGTGGCGGCGCTTGCCTTTGGGGATCATGTTTTTGGAGGGCATCAGAAGGGCTCCGGACGGGGAAAGGGAGGGCGGGGTGCGGCCGGACGCGTGAGCGCGAGGAGGCAGCCGGCGGAGAGGATGGCGGCGAGGGCGATCCACTGGGTGGTGTCGAGCGGGCCGGTGGAGCTGTCAGGGAGCTGGAGCATGTCGAGAAAGAAGACGGCCAGGCCCCCGGCGAGCAGGGCGAGGGCGGCGAGGGTGCCGGGCGGGAGCGGCGACCGCAGCAGGCGGAGGAGGGCGAGGCAGAGGAGGAAGCCGATGACGGCGGCATAGAGGCCGACGGGGTGGACGCGGAGGCTGCCGGGAAGACCGGCGGCGCGGACGCCCCAGGGAAGGGAGGTGGGAAGGGCGGGATGGGGCGTCGAGGCGGCTTCGGCGAGGTGGATGGCGGCCCAGAGGAGAGCGGCGGGTGCTGCCCAGGCGTCCAGAGAGCGGAGGATCGGGACTCCGCGCCAGCGGAGCCAGAGAAGCACGGCGAAGCCGGTGAGGAGCAGGCTGAGGTAGCTGACAGAGGAGAGACGGAGGGCGTCCCAGAGGGAGAGCGTGAGATGGCCGTGGCCGATGGCGACCAGCAGGGCGACGCCAAGCAGGCGGGAGAGGACCACGGTGGCGACGAGGGCGAAGACGCCGGCGTCCCAGAGGGCGGCGGGGGAGAGACCGAGGCGGCGGGCGGAGCGCTGGCTGAGCCAGAGCGCGGCGAAGACCCCCGCTGTGGCGATGGGGGGATAGGGCGACAGGAAAGGATGGCGGAGGGCCGCGATGCGGAAGGCGAGCAGCGCAGGGGGCGGGAGCGTCATCAGGGGGAAAGGGGTTTGAAAGACCGACCCACGGGGCCGTGCGTGAAGCGCTGGTGAACCCGTCCTAAGACGGCGGGACCCGGCCGTGGCTCTTCAGGCATTCCGGACTGGCGGACACTGCACACCGAACCATGTGTACGAGCTGGGCCCCTGTTCAATGAATGTTGGTTCAACCAGCGGGGATCACTGCACCTGCTTTGCAGGCCGGTCTCTGGGTTGGATGCTACCCGGGTCGCCCCGGATTGGCAAACGCGGGAGGAGGACGGCGGGTGCATTGACAGGGTGCGCCGCGTGCGTTTGGGAACGATGACAGGCTTGCGGTTGTCGGCGGGTAGCGAGAGGACCGGGGCTGAAGCCCCTTCTCGGCGGGATCGCAAGTCCGGGGGCTGAAGCCCCCGGCTAATCCGGGTTTGGGAAGGATGACAGGGCGCGGTTGTCGGCGGGTGGCGAGAGGACCGGGGCTGAAGCCCTTTCTCGGCGGGATCGCAAGTCCGGGGGCTGAAGCCTCCGGCTAATCCGGGGCTAAAAGCTGTAGCGGAGTCCGGCCTCTATGTGGCGGCCGGTGTCGGCGGCGTAGGGGATGCCGAAGAGTGGGGAGCCGAGGACGCCGCCGACCTGCTTCACGTTGGTGTGGTTGAGGGCGTTGACGGAGCGGATGTTGGCGACCAGGGTCTGCTGGTGGTCGGCCTTGGCGTTGTGGGAGAGGGTGAAGGTGCGCTGGAGGTTGGCGTTGAGGAAGGCGGTCCACGGCATGATGCCCTTGTTGCGGGGCAGAGGGGCGATGCCTCCGGTGTTGACGAGGCGGCCGAAGCGGGTGGACATGGCGTTGGGATCGCCGGGGGCGGCGTAGCCGGGGCGGTCGTTGAACTCGCCGTCGCCGTTGTTGTCGAAGCCGGTGGTGATGTTGTAGGTGGCGGCTCCGGACATGTTGAGGGCGTCGTTGAGCTGGAGCTTGAGGGGGAGCTTGACTGTGGAGCTGCCGAAGAGGTTCCAGAGGGGGTTGTCGGTGCGGCGGGCGAACTCGCCGGCGTTCGTGTAGGCGCTCTGCGGGGTGAAGGTGCTGCTGTCGTTGGTGTCGTCGAAGATGTCGACGCGGACGACGCCCATCATGAACTGGATGCGCTTGAAGCTGTGCTGCTCGAGGGAGGCGAACTGGGCGTTGCCGCCGCCCTGGCCGCTGTTGTCCATCTGGAGGATGTTGAGGTTCGCGGGGCCGGGACGGGGGCCGGTGGGCGAGCCGTTGAACGGGGTATTGATGTTGCGGCTGCGGGTGAAGTTCCAGATGCGGGCGATAAAGGCGTCGCCGGAGAGGTTCCAGCCGTGTGGGAAAGACTTCGTGAAGCCGACGTTTTCAATGGCGAAGCTGATGTTGGAGAGGTGGGGCGAGGTCGTGCGCAGGCTGCGGATGGAGGTGGCGCCGGCGAAGGGGTCGCAGCCGGCGGCGGCGGTGATGGCGGCGCAGGAGGGGTTGTAGACGGTGCTGGTGATACGGTGAACGCCGTCCATGCGCAGGAGCTCGTTCCACTCGCGCGGGGCGTAGCGGCCGGTGAAGAGGCCGGCGTGGCCATGGAGATTCCAGGTGGCTTTCTTGTCAGGCGACCAGCTGATGCCCAGGCGGGGGGTGGCGCCGTTGTAGGTGTTGGGGTTGTTCTGCAGGAAGTAGCGCATGCCCATGGCGATGTGGAGGTTGGGGCGCAGCTTCCAGTCGTCCTGGAAGAAGAGGGAGTCGCCGAGCTGGGTGAAGTCGACTCGCGGGGTGCCGGCGACATTCGAGAAGGCTGTGGGAGCGCCGCCGGGGAGGTGCAGCACGGCGCGGCGGTACTGCTCGAGGCCGGTGATGGTGTCACTGGCGCCGGTGGGCTGGCTATTGGCGCCGAGCAGCGGAGCGAGGCCGCCGCCGAAGGTGTAGGTGCCGTTGAAGTTGGTGGTGAGCTGGTTGTGCTCGCTGTAGAAGAGCAGCTGGGTGCCGAACTTGAGGAGGTGTTTCTTGAGGCTGAGGATGGCATCGTCGTCGACT
>DATLMQ010000311.1:0-2817 GCA_035537215.1 Acidobacteriaceae bacterium | reverse complement strand
TGCGAGCAGTTGCTGCGCGATCGTATGGCTCCACAGCGTCTGCCGCGCAGCCGTCGCCGTCTCTTCAGCAAACGCCGCGTGATTCAAGCTCCATCGGCCCTGCGCTGTCGGCGGCGTGGTGCGCCGGCTTCTGAACCCCTGCTGCTGCTGATGAACGCGGCGTGCGGGCTTCGCGTTTCGGGAAGAACTCGAAGCGCGCTCACAATACGCCCGCAGCGCGTGCAACGCATCATTGGTGACCAATCCACGCCACACCAGCGACCACAGCGCATCGATCGTCTCGCCCGGATATCCTCCACCCACTCCCTCATGAAGCGGCTGAAAGAAAGAAGCTCCACTGCCCTGCAGATACGCGATGATCGCCTGCTCACGCTCCGTGGTCGCGCCGTTCGCACCCGCATCAACCTTGCCTGCTTCACGTATAACGCGATCCGGAGGCCAGAGCAGGGGCAGCTTCTCCGCAAGGTAAAGCCCCACCCGCCCATCACGCTCCCCTATCGGCTCCAGACCCACCCAAACCACCTCACCCGCTGCTACCAGCGTGTCCAGATCCGCAGCCGAATAGCCCGCAATCCGCGCCGGCAGAATCTCCGTCTCGAGCAGCGATGCAGGCAGCGGCGCACCCTGCATCGTCTCCACCGCATCCAGCAGCGCATCCAGCCCGCGTCGCGGCTGAATCACTCCCTGCCACCGCGTAAACAGCCGGGCCAGCGTCCGTTGCTCCACCGGCTCGACCTCCTTCCGCAGCCGCGCCAGCGATCGCCGGCGGATCGAACGGAGGACATCCGCATCAATCCACTCACGATTCAGTCCCCCCGGACGAAACCCTCCTTCGACCACACGTCCCATGCCCACCAGTCGTTGCAGCACAGCTTCGATCGCCGGCTTCGGCAGCGCATACCGCTGCGCTACATCCACAGTCGTAAACGGGCCGTGCGTCCGCGCGTATCGACGCACAAGATCCAACAACGCCTCGGGTACGGCATCCAGAAATGCGGTCGGCAAACCGGGCGGCAGCGGAACCCCCAGCGCGTCCCGCATGCGCCCTGCGTCCTCGATCGCAATCAGTCTCTTCTCCCCTGCGATCCTCACCTCCAGCACGCGGCGGGCACGCTGCAGCCGTGCAAGGCTCGTCTCCAGGTCAACACCTTCACTTCGCCGCGCAACCTCTTCCGAACTCAGATCTCCAAGGCGAAGCAGCAGATCGTGCACCGCATCCAGATTGCGAGCCTTATAACCTTCAGCAAGCGCCTGCAGCTGCTCTTCCGTCTCTTCAATCGCGTTGACGTCGAGCAGCTCTCGAAGATCGGCATCGCCCAGCAGTTCGCGCAATTGATCCTGGTCGATCGAAAGCGCCTGGGCGCGACGCTCTGCCAGCGGAGCATCGCCGTCATAGATGTAATTAGCGACATAGCTGAAGAGCAGCGCCCCTGCAAACGGCGACGGCGTACGTGAATCGGCAACATGCACGCGGGTGGATCGATTTCCCACCGCACGCAGCGTCTCTGCCAGCGCCGGCATATCGAACACATCCCGAAGGCACTCGCGGTACGCCTCCAGCAGCATCGGAAAACTCGGATACCGCGACGCCACGCTCAGCAGGTCGTACGCTCGCTTGCGCTGCTGCCACAGCGGCGTCCGGCCATCCGCCCTCCGCCGCGGCAGCAGCAGCGCCCGGCTGGCGGCCTCTCGGAACTTCGCCGCAAACAGGGCCGTCGCTCCCAGCTGGCGCAGCACCAGCTCCGTCGCCTCCTCCGGCTCCAGCAGAACGTGCTCCGGATCGGGCGGCGCATCCGCCTCCGGAAAGCGCAGCACGAACCCGTCTTCGCTCCACATCGTCTCCACATCCGTGCCCGCAGCCTTCAGCTTGGCCGTCGCCGCCATCGCCCACGGAGCGTGCACCCGGCTGCCCAGAGGCGTCAGGCAGCACATTCGCCAGTCCCCCAGTTCATCGCGCACACGCTCGATCACGATCGTGCGGTCATCCGGCACAGCCTCGGTGGCAAGCTCCTGGTCGGCAAGGTAGCGCAGCACATTTTCGGCGGCCTGCTCGTCCAGGTCCTGCTCCCGCGTCAGCTTCGTGATGGCAGCCCCGCGCGGCACCTCTCGCAGCTCCCGCACCAGCGCGCCGATCCGCCGCCCGAACTCGATCGGCCGCCCCGCCTGGTCGCCATGCCAGAACGGCATCTTGCCCGGTTCACCCGGCGCCGGACTCACCAGCACCCGGTCATGCGTAATCTCGTCGATGCGCCACGTCGACGCGCCCAGCACGAACGTATCCCCGGTCCGCGCCTCGAACACCATCTCCTCGTCGAGCTCGCCCACACGCAGCGGCTTGCTTCCCCCTCCACTCAGGAACACGCCATACAGCCCGCGGTCCGGGATCGTGCCGCCGTTCAGAATCGCGATCCGCTGCACACCTTGCCGCGGCGTAATCCAGTTGCGCTGGCGATCCCACGTCACCCGCGGCCGCAACTCGGCGAACTCGTCCGACGGATAGCGGCCGGCCAGCATGTCCAGCACGCCGTCAAACGCTCCATTGCTCATCCCCGCGAAAGGCGCCGCACTCCGCACGATCCCCAGCAGCGCCTCGTACGAAATGCCGGGCGCATCTTCGTCCAGGTCTCGCCTGGATTTCCGCCGCCGTTCCGCATCTTCAGGCGATAGCGGCGGATGCGCAATGATCGCGACCATCTGTTGTGCGAGCACGTCCAGCGGATTGCGCAGAAACCGCGTCGACTCCACGTGCCCCTCATGCATCGCCTGTGTCACCGCCGCGCAGGCGATCAGATCGGCCCGGTACTTCGGAAAGATAAT
>DATLMQ010000310.1:0-2412 GCA_035537215.1 Acidobacteriaceae bacterium | reverse complement strand
CAGATTGTTGTGCTGGACCGGCCGAACCCGATTGGAGGCGTCGCTGCGCAGGGACCGGTCTCGGATGCGGGGCTGGAGAACTATACGGACTACACGCAGGTTCCGGTGCGGCATGGCATGACGCTGGGCGAGCTGGCGCGGTTCTACAACGGGAGCAAGAAGCTGGGTGCGCCGCTGACGGTTGTGCCTTTGCAGAACTGGAGCCGGGCGGCGTTCTATGACGCGACGGGGATGGCGTGGGTGAACCCGAGCCCGAATCTGCATAACCTGACGGCGACGACGCTGCTGCCGGCGCTGACGCTGCTGGAGACGACGAACGTGTCGGTGGGCCGGGGGACGGAGCTTCCGTTTGAGCTGTTCGGCGCGGGGGTTCCGGCGAAGGACGCGAAGACAGGAGTGCAGGGGCCGGCGTGGTTTCACGCGGACGCTGTGGCTGCGGCGCTGAACGCGCGGCATATTCCGGGGGTGAGCTTTACGCCGACGACGATTGCGGTGGCGGAGGACAAGGATCACTATCCGTTCCACGGGCAGACGATCGAGGCGGTGCGGATCGGGCTGGAGGATCGCGAGGCGCTGGACAGCCCGGAGCTGGGAGTGGAGATCCTGAGCGTGCTGCACCGGCTGTATCCGACGCAGTTCCAGCTGGACAGAACGATGCGCCTGCTGGCGAACGAGGCTACGCTGAAGGCAATGCAGGCAGGAGAGGATCCACGGGCGATTCGGGAATCGTGGGAGCCTGCGCTGCAGCGGTTCAGAACGGAACGGGAGCCGTACCTGCTGTATCGATGAGAGACGGACGGGGCGCGACGGCGAGAGAAGAGAGGCAGGCGCGATGAAGAGATTCGATGCGGTGATTGTGGGGGCCGGGCAGGCGGGGCCGTCGCTGGCGGCGCGGCTGACGGCGGCGGGGATGTCGGTGGGCTACGTGGAGCGGAAGCTGTTTGGCGGGACCTGCGTGAACACCGGATGCACGCCGACGAAGGCGATGGTGGCGAGCGCGTATGCGGCGCACATGGCGCGGCGCGCGGGCGAGTATGGTGTGGTGCTCGAGGGCGCAGCGCCGAAGGTGGACATGGGGCGCGTGATTGCGCGGCGCGAGGCGATTGTGGCGCGCTCGCGCTCGGGAGTGGAGGCCTCGCTGCGCGAGAATCCGCGATGCACGGTGTACGACGGCACCGCGAGCTTTGAGGCACCGTACGTGCTGCGCGTGGGCGACGAGCAGCTGACGGCGGAGCGGATCTTTCTGAATGTGGGTGGGCGGGCGTCGGTGCCGGATCTGCCGGGAGTGAAGGAGGTTCCGTTCTTTACGAACACGAGTCTGCTGGCGTTTCCGGAGCTGCCGCGGCATCTGGTGATCGTGGGCGGAAGCTATATCGGGATCGAGTTTGGACAGATGTACCGGCGCTTTGGCAGTGAGGTGACGATTGTGGAGAAGGGGCCGCGGCTGGTGCAGCACGAGGATGAGGATGTGTCGGCGGCGGTGCGGGAGATTCTGGAGGGTGAAGGGATCACGGTGCGGACGAACGCGGAGTGCATTCACCTGGCGCCCCATGCGGAGGGTGTGAGGGTCGGCACAGACTGCACGACGGATGAGCCGGAGGTGGTGGGATCGCATGTGCTGCTGGCGGTGGGACGAAGGCCGAACACGGACGATCTGGGGCTGGAGCGCGCCGGCATCCGGGCGGATCCACGCGGGTATGTAGAGGTGGACGATCAGCTGGAGACGAGCCTGAAAGGCGTGTACGCGCTGGGCGACTGCAATGGGCGCGGGGCCTTCACGCACACGGCCTACAACGACTTCGAGATTGTGGCGGCGAACCTGCTGGATGGAGGATCGCGACGGGTGAGTGACCGGATTCCCTGCTATGCGCTGTACATGGATCCTCCGCTGGCACGCATTGGGCTGACGGAACGCGAGGTGCGAGCGAGCGGGAGAGCCGCGCTGATGGGCACGCGGCCGATGAGCCGGGTGAATCGTGCGCTGGAGAAGGGCGAGAGCCTGGGGTTTATGAAGGTGCTGGTGGATGCGGAGACGCGGCAGATCGTGGGCGCTTCCCTGCTGGGCGTGGGCTGCGACGAGGCGATCCACTGCCTGCTGGATACGATGTATGCGCGCGCGCCGTACACGACGGTGCAGAACGCGGTGCACATTCACCCGACGGTTTCGGAGCTGATTCCGACGGTGCTGGGGGGCTTGGAGCCGCTGAGCTGAGGGCTGGGCTGAGAGCCTGGGCGGGGGCTTCAGCGAGGAGCGGCAGCAGCGGCGCGGGCGATGAGGACGGCGGTGTAGGCGGCGCCGAAGCCGTTGTCGATGTTGACCACGGTGACGTTGGGGCTGCAGGAGTTGAGCATGCCGAGAAGCGCGGAGGCACCGCCGAAGGACGCGCCGTAGCCGACCGATGTGGGGACGGC
>DATLMQ010000309.1:0-15766 GCA_035537215.1 Acidobacteriaceae bacterium | reverse complement strand
TCGTGCGTGGCCGTCCGCCGTTGATCCGCGGCAGCAGCGTTCCGGGCGGTAGTTCCACGCCAGGTGCCAGCTGCGTAAGCTGCACAAAGTTGCGCGAGTTCAGAGGAATCGCTTCCACGTGATTCCGCGGAATTGTCATCTGGATATCGCTCGTCTGGCTTTGCAGCATCACCGCGTCGGAGTTCACCGTCACGGTTTCCTCACGTGAACCCAGGCTCACCACCAGGTCCAAACCCGCCGTCTGCCCGATCGCGAGCGTCACACCCGTGCGCGTCAGCCGCCGAAACCCACGCGCCACTACATCGAGCTCGTACACTCCAGGCACCATGTTCCCGAAGTCATAGAACCCGCTCCTTCCTGAGCGCGTTGCAAACCTCGCCTGCGTCCTCACCTCGACCGCCTGTATCTCTGCTGAAGCGACCGCCGCACCCGATGGATCGATCACCCGTCCCCGGATCTCGCTCGCAACCTGTGCCTCCGTCGTAGCAGCAATCAGCATCGGCCCAAGAATAGCTATCTGAAACAAAGAGGCGCGCGACACAGAGACCCCCACCCGGGGCGGATGCAGTGCGGGCATTATCCGCCAATCCGGCTATCTGCCCGTAAACGAAATAATACGGATGCATCCGTATATCGTGCAAGCCTTCACCCGGGGTGCGGCGGAGGGCCAGCAATCTCTCTCGAGTCTGGAGGCCCCTACCTCGAAATCAACGCAGACCTGTGCCTCTACAGCCGCTCGACCATCACTTCCGTCGCCTTGATCAGCGCGGCGGCCGGGTCGCCCTTCTTCAGCCCCATCTCGCGCACCGCATCCGCGGTCACAATTGCCGTCACCCGCTGATCTCCGATCGACAGCACTACCTTCGCGAGCAGCCCTTCGATCTGCAGGTCGATCACGCGTCCCACCAGCTGATTGCGTCCACTCACGCGCCTGTACCGCTCGCGCGACTCCTCTTCCGGCCGCTCTCGATCCTGCTTCACAAACGGCTTCAGAGCCGACTCCGGAATCCGATGGTGCCCGCCCGGCGTCTGCACCGTCTTCAGCTTGCCGGACAAAATCCACTGCTTCACCGTGGGATAGCTGATACCCAGCATGGTTGCGGCTTCTCGCGGCTTGAACAACGGCACCGGCTTCGGCATGCCAGCGATTGTACCGTCCATGCTCTGGACGACTTTCACCTCATGAGTTCAAGAGATTAAAAAGAACGGCGTCCCCCGATCCGAGGAACGCCGTGAATACCTCTCTCCAGAAGAGAGACGAAGTTGTTACGCCTCGACCTCTGCGGTATCTTCCGCCGGAGCCGCAATCACCTCAGGCGCATCGCTCTTCACGTTCACCTGAACATGCGCCGTCACCTCTCGGTGCAGCCGGATCGGCACATGGAACTCGCCAACCGTCTTTAGCGGCTCGTCCAGGTGGATCTTGCGGCGGTCCACGGTATAGCCCTGGGCCTCCAGCTCGCTCGCGATGTCGGCGGCGGTCACCGATCCGAACAGGTGATCGTTCTCGCCGGCCTTCCGCACAAACGTGAGCACCACCTCGTTCAGTTTGTTACCCACCTCTTCGGCGCCAACCTTCTCACGCGCGGACTTGCGCAGTGCCGACGCCTTCATCTGCTCGATAACGGCCTTGTTCGCTGCGTTCGCCTCAATCGCCAGCTTCCCGGGCAGCAGGTAGTTGCGTCCATATCCGTCAGCGACTTTGACCACATCGCCACGATGGCCGAGCTTCTGTACATCTTCCTTCAGAATGACTTCCATAACAGTTCTCCAGTGCGGCTCAGCCGCCGGGCTTAGTACTTGGCGGCGTAGGGCAGCAGCGCAATTGCGCGGGCCTGCTTGATGGCCTTGGTCAGCTTGCGCTGGAAAGGCGCCGAGGTGCCGGTAAGCCGGCGCGGAATGATCTTCCCGCGGTCCGACACAAACTGCTGCAGCAGGCGCACGTCACGGTACGAGATCGTGTCGATCTTCTCCACGGTGAACTTGCAAACCTTCTTGCGGCGGAAGAACTTGCGGCCGCCAGGTCCGCCCGGGCCACCGGTGCGCGGAGGACGTGGTCCACCCGGACGCGGTCCGCCCTGTCCTCCACCACCGCCCTGATAGCCGCCGGTGCGCGGTGCTGCTTCACCGCTGCTCGCGGGCGCAGCTGCTGCGGGTGCTGCTTGATTCTGAGTCTCGTCAGCCATGATGCGTATCCTTGTCTCGCTGCGCCACGCGGGGCGGGGCAGCAGGTTGGGCCGTTGTCGCTCCAGACCCGCATGGGGGCCTCTGGACTAGGCTCGTCCAACCGGACGAGCAGGGAAGCGATGTTGGGCGTTGCGGCGTGTCCTCATGGTGAGCGCGTCTTGCGCTCTCACCGAAGCAGAAAAACTTTAGGCCTGCGCGGGCTCCGGCTCCGCTACCGCTTCGGGCTCCGCCACGGCTTCAGGTTCCGGGGCTGACTCGGGCGGAGGCGTCGGTGCCGGAGCTGCAACCTCGGCCGCCTCCGGGCTGGCCTGCGGCTGCGCACTGCGCTTCACATGTGCGTCGCGATGCTTCTTGATCTTGGCCACGCGCTTGTCTTCCTCGTCCGTGCGCACCGTGATGAACTTGATCACCTGCTCCGACACACGCAGGCGCCGCTCAATCTCCGAGATCAGCGAGGCCGGGGCCTCGGCGATCAGCAGAATGTAGAAGCCGTCATTGAACTTCCTGACGGTGTACGCGAGCCGACGGCGGCCCATCTTCTCGGTCTGCCGTATCGTTCCGCCACCTGTCGTGATGTAGCCGGAAAAGGTCTCAACGATCTTGTCGATCTCGGCCTCTTCAATGTCGGGCCGCAGAATGAACATGATTTCGTAGCTGCGATTCATAGGTACTTCTTTCTGCGGGGTTGGTGCCCCGCACCGCTTCGGGTTCGAACTTCCCCACCGGAGCCGGTATGGAAGATTGCTGCTTTACTCGTTGTCCGCCGGCCCTACCTTGCGATTGAACCGGCTCATCGCCGCGCTGACCCCTTCGGTCAGCACGGTCTCGACGGCACGCACCGCATCGTCGAGTCCATCCTCCAGCACCGCCAGCTCCGCCTTGCGCATCGGCGCAAGAAGATAGCTGGTGCCGCCTGCCTTCACCTCGCGTCCGGTCTCGGTGGGCGGTTTCCCCACACCGATCCGGAGGCGAAGCCACTCCTCGCTCCCGAGCACGCCGGTGATCGACTTCACCCCGTTGTGCCCGCCCGCCGATCCACGCTCGCGTACGCGAATCGTGCCCAGCGGTATAGCAAGCTCGTCATAGAGGACGATCATGTCCTCCACCCCGAGCTCCAGTTCTTTGAGCAGCGCCGCAACCGCCAGCCCGCTCAGGTTCATAAACGTCTCAGGCTTGGCCAGCAGAACATCCTGTCCCATCAGCCTTGCTCTCGCCGTCTGGGCCCTGCCTCGCCGGTTCGTCACCTGTACATCGCAAATCCCGGCGATGCGGTCGATGGCCATGAACCCCGCATTGTGCGGTGTCAGCAGATACTCCAGTCCAGGATTGCCGAGCCCTACAATCAGCTTCAACGCGGGGCTCCAGCGGAGTCCCGCATTGACCCGATCGAAAGAAATGAAGAGTGAACGAACGTTGAACGGCGAATGGCGCTGATGCTGTTGATCTTGGCCTTATTCACTGCCCAAAACTCACCCTTCACCGCACGTCTACTTCTTGCCGCCAGCTGCCTCGGCCGCCGGTGCATCCTGCTTACCCTTCTTCGCGACCTCAGGCTCGCTGGGCACACTCGCCACAGGCTCGGTGGTCGCATCTTCCTTCATCGTGCTTACATGCGCGACAACCGCATTCTCTTCGCCCAGGTACTTCACGTTGCCCGTGTGCGGCAGGTCGGAGATATGGATGTAGCCGTTCAGCGCCAGCTCCGTAATGTCCACGTCGATGTGGCTGGGGATGTTGCCCGGCAGGCACTCCACCTCAACCTCATGCAGCACCTGGCTCAGCACGCCGCCCTGCGTCTTCACGCCCACCGGTGTTCCGGTCAGCTGCACCGGAACGCTCACGCGCATCTTTTTGTCCATCGCAATGCGCTTCAGGTCGATGTGCAGCAGCTTGCCTTTGATCGGCTCGTTCTGCCAGTCCACGATCATCGCTTTACCGGTCGCGCCGCCTTCAATCTGCAGATCGAAGATAGTATTGTGCCCCGCATCCGAATGCAGAATGCGGGTGATGATCTTGGGATCAACCGTGACGGCCACCGAAGGCTCGCCCGCGCCGTAGACCACGGCCGGAATCAGCCCCTGCACGCGTACGCGGCGAGCATGGTTCTTGTTGAAAGTGCCGGTACGCGGCGTTGCCATAACGCTGGTGATGGTGCTGTTGTTTGCCATGTTCTTTCCTTTCGGGCACGAGGTGCTGGCCTCGCTCCCTTCGCGGCTTGCCGCCGCTGTTAGTTGAAGAGCGTCGAAACCGACGTCTCCATGTGAATGCTCTCGATCGCCCGGCCCAGAAGCCCTGCAATCGACAAAACCTTGATCTTGCTCACCCCCTGCGCGGCCTCGCTCAGCGGGATCGTATTCGTTACCACCAGCTCCTGCAGCCGCGAGCTGGCGATGCGCTCCACCGCCGGGCCCGAAAGTACGGCGTGTGAGGCACACGCATAAACCTTGTCCGCGCCCTGGTCCAGCAGCGCTTCCGCGGTCTTCACCAGCGTTCCAGCCGTGTCCACGATGTCGTCGAGGATCAGGCAGGTCCGCCCGCGTACATCACCGATCACGTTCATCACCTCGGTGACATTGATATCTGTGCGGCGCTTGTCCACGATGGCCAGCGGAACCTCGAGCTTCTTCGCGAAGAACCGCGCCCGCTCTACGCCGCCCGCATCCGGACTCACCACCGTAAGGTTCGGCAGCCCCAGATCGCGGAAGTAGCCCACCAGTACAGGGCTGGCGAACAGATGATCCACGGGGATATTGAAAAACCCCTGGATCTGCGCCGCATGCAGGTCGACAAACAGCGCCCGGTTGGCTCCCGCGGTCACCAGCAGGTCAGCGACCAGCTTGGAGGTGATCGCCACCCGGGGCCGGTCCTTCCGGTCCTGGCGCGCATACCCGTAGTAAGGAACCACGGCCGTGATACGGCCTGCCGAAGCGCGCCGCAGCGCATCTTCCATGATCAGCAGCTCCATAAGGTGCTGATCGGTCGGGTAGCAGGTGGGCTGGATCAAAAACACATCCGCGCCGCGCACATTTTCAAGGAGCTGGAAATGGATCTCTCCATCAGAGAACCGCTGGAATCTTGACTCCCCCAGCGGTACCCCTAGAAACTTGCAAATCTCCTCGGTCAGCGGCCGGTTTGCCGAGCCCGAGAAGATCTTGAATCGCTTGTCGTCACTCAGGCGCGAGGAGCGTTTTTTCTCCGTCGCTGGTGCCTTCGGACTGCCATGGCTCACCGGAGTTGCAAACTCCGTGGATGGCCGGGAGGACTCCGGTCCGGCCTGGGCCGGGGTGCCGGAGTCCTCCTCAGTGGAACTCGGGAAAGAGACCGCAGTCGTGTCTTGTTCGTTCACGCTCGAAAAGTCCTCCAGGCTGGTTGACCTATTGACGTTTCCTTACCGCTTGTCTGGAGCCCCACCCACGCGCTGTTTCTCGCTGGGTACGCTGCTCCGGTCTCTTGCCGGCGCCCGCGAAGGTGTTTCTCTTCCCGCGGCGGCGCCGTGTACTTCTTGCTGCTCCCGCCGGCACTAGGCCCAACGGTCGTTGCAGAATCTTCCGGGCGGCCATTGTGCCGCCCAAAAATCAAAAGTTCCCGTTCTTCCTGCTGGATCCCTTCGGTTGCCAGGGGGCGCCTCTCCGGCATTTCCCCGGCGAGCGACTCCGGTTGGTTGGGCGACCAGGATTCGAACCTGGACTGAGTGCGTCAAAGGCACTTGACCTACCGTTAGTCGATCGCCCAGTCCCTGCCAGCCATATCACCGCTGGCCAGAGCAACTCTGCGAACCTACAGTTCCAGCATCGTGCGCCAGTACTCCGGCCGAGGCAGGGTCTCCGTTAGGAGAGCCTGCGTGCCCGAAGCCTGCACACGTCGTTGAGCGGCGCGCGCGTCTGCCTGGGTCCTGTACAGCCCAAACAACGCCGAACCCGAACCCGATAGCGCCGCATAGAGCGCCTGGCTCGATTCGCTTCCCATCAATTCACGCTTGGTTGAACGCAAGGAGGGATGCTGCGCGAAAACGACCTCTTCAAAGTCGTTCACGATCCCGGTGCGGACAAGCGCGAGAAGGGAATTCTCGGCCAGATCGCCTCTCCCGTCCTCCCGCCTTGCAGGAGCCCCGCCCTGCGGCGAGTCCCCGGACCCACCAACATCCTGGTCCGGGCGGATCGTGGAAGCGATACCGGAAGGGCTAGGCTCAGCCGCCAAACCGAAGTCCCCAGGTCCTGAATCCGAAGATCCTGCCGAAAGTCCCAGCTCGGCGCCAGTTGCTGTCCAAATGGCAGCCAGAGCGCAGCTCAACTTCGTCAGTCTATCCGGGTCAGCGCCGGAAGTCAATGAAGCTGCATCGCTTTCGCTCCCTGCCCCCGCCTCCCCACCACCAGAACCCCCCGCCATCCGCCGATCCAGCTCCCGGAACGCCGCCGCCGTCGACACCCCCACCTCCGGCACAGCCACCACGCACGCCACACCCGGCAGGTCCGGCAGCGGATACACCTCCTCGCCCCGCCCCATCCCCAGCACCGTCCCGCCCAGCAGAAACAGCGGCACATCCGACCCCACCTCCGCTGCCAGCCGCATCCGCTCCGGCCCCGGCAGCGCCACCCCCAGCTCCCGCTCCAGCCCAATCAGCGCGGCCACCGCATTCGCCGACCCCGCCCCCAGTCCCCCCTGTACCGGCAGCCGCTTCGCAATCCCTATCTCCACCTCCGCCGTCACACCCATCCGCCGCAAAGCCCCGGCCACCATCTTCCACGCCGTATTCCGCTCCGCGTCACCCGTCTCGGTTCGCGGAACCCCCGCACGATCCGCGCTCACCCGGATCTCCGTCCGCTCCCCCCGCCGCGCCCGCACCGTCACCAGATCATGCAGCGCCAGCGTCTGGTACGCCGTCGTCAGCGCATGGAATCCATCCGCCCGCCCCGGCCCCACCGCCAGGCCGAGATTGATCTTGCAGAACGAACGCACACGGGTCGGCATCAACTCGCCATTCTAGCCCGCGCGGGTATCTCCTTTGGGGCCGCTCTCCCCTCCCCGTGGCCGTCCCCGTCTCCGTCCTTGCTCGTACAATCGATCCAGCTTGGTCCCTCCGTTCTCTCCCGCGCTGCTGCCCTCTCGCGGCACCTCCTTCGCGTTCGTCGCGGCGCTTCTTCTCGTCCTCGCGTTCCCGCTCCACACCATTCCGGCGCACGCTCAGCAACGGCCTGCACCCGCCGTGCAGCCTGCCCAGACCGCACCCCAGACCGCACCCCCGGCCGCGCCCAGCCCCACACCGCAGGAGCAGGCCGCCGCCATGGCCCGCGCCCAGCGTGTCCAGGCCCTCATCGGCCGGGCCGAAAACAGCTATCGCTCCGGCGTCGCCAACTACAACGCCAACCGCCTAGAAGCCGCCCGCCTGGACTTCGACTCCGCCGTTGACGCCATGCTCTCCAGCGGCATGGATCTCAAGACCGACCCTCAGCTCGCCGACGAGTTCGATCATCTCCTCAGCGCCATCAACTCCCTCGAGCTCGTCGCCCTCAAGCAGGGCAACGGCTTCTCTCCCAAAGTCGAGCCCGCTCCCCTCGATGCCGCCGTCGCCGAGGTCACCTTCCCCCCCGATCCCGCCCTCGTCGGCCGCCTCAGCGCCGAGCTCAAAACCACCCAGTCCGATCTCCCCCTCGCCGTCAACGACTACGTCGCCGGCTTCATCAAGTACTTCAGCAACTCCTCCGCTGGCCACGCCCACCTCAAGCGCTCGCTTGAGCGCGCCGGCAAATACAAGGACATGATCGCGCGCATCCTCCGCGAAAACGGTGTTCCTCAGGACCTCATCTACCAGGCCGTCGCCGAGTCCGGCTTCCAGCCCCAGGCCCTCAACCGCAGCTCCGGCGCCGGCGGCATGTGGCAGTTCATGCCTTTCAACGGCGCCTACGGCCTCGAGCGCAACGGCTACTTCGACGAGCGCTTCGACCCCGAGAAGTCCACCCTCGCCTACGCCAAATACATGAAGTACCTCTACGCCCAGTTCGGCGACTGGTACCTCGCCATGGCTGCCTATGACTGGGGTCCCGGCAACGTCCAGCGCGTCGTCAGCCGCACCGGCTATGCCGACTTCTGGGAGCTCTACCGCCGCAACGCGCTCCCCGCCGAAACCAAGAACTACGTCCCTGGTGTCCTCGCCGCCGTCATCATGGCCAAGAACCCCAGCCAGTACGGCCTCACCGATCTCGTCCCCGACGCGCCTGTCCTCTCCGAAACCGTCACCACTGAGTACGCCATCAGCATCCCGCTCGTCGCCGACCTAACCAACTCCTCCGTGCCCGAGATCGTCGCCCTCAACCCCGCGCTCCTTCGCCTCGCCACACCGCGCGACATCCCCTACGATCTCCACCTTCCTCCCGGCACCCGCAAGCTCTTCTCCGATCGCCTCAAGGAGATCCCCGAAGACAGCCGCGCCACCTGGCGCTTCCACCTCGTCAAGGACGGAGAGTCGCTCGAGACCATCGCCTCCGCTCTGCACGCCCGTCCCTCCCAGATCGCCACCGTCAACAATCTGCAGGCCGGCGATGCCGTACAATCCGGCGACGCCCTCGTCATTCCCATCCAGTCCGCCGGTGCCGGCCACCCGCAGCGTTACACCCCGCGCCGCGGTGACACCCTCGTCACCGTCGCCGACCGTTTCGGCGTGAGCGTCGAGAACCTCCGCGAGTGGAATCACCTCTCCTCCGCGCGCATCGTTCCCGGCCATGTTCTCCTCGTCGCTGAACCCGTTCGCCTCGCTCCCTCCACGCGTTCACGATCCGCACACGTCTCCCCCAGCGCTCGTGCGCGTGGAAATGTGAGAGGGAGCACCCGCGCAGGCACTCGCCCTGTAGCTGCGCGTCCTGCGCCCCACGCATCCTCTCCTTCCGCGCGCTCTGCGAGCACGCATGATCGTTCTTCCCCCGCCCACCACGGCAGTTCGCATCACGGCCGCTGATCACTTAAGCCGTCTCTTCGTGCGCACACTCACATGCATTCCTCCGCCTCACGCGAAGGATCTATCGCTGCACCAAAAAAGGTGCTTGCCATTTCCTTGCGCACAGCGTAATCCTGTTGCTACATTCGCGCGAGAACTGCATGCGATCTTTACTTTGCATACGGTTCCATCAGGGAAGCGAAGGGGAGATCGACATGCAGGATGACGGGACGCTCAGGCTGTATGCGGCTGCGAACAACGACGAAGAAGACGAGCGCGACCTCGATGCCGAAGACGCTGAGTACAACGAGGATGAAGAAGAGGAAGAGGAGTCCTTCAGCCCCACCGACGATGTGACCCTCGAGGACGCCGATTTCGACGCTCCCGCCCGCACCAGCAATCACCCCGAAGAAGCTGAGATGTACGCCGAGCCCTCCACACAGGCCGACCCCTACCAGCCCTCGCAGCACCTCTCCGCCCAGCCCACGCCCAGTGAAACGGAGGCCCCCGTAGTCTCCAGGCCCGCCCCCGCCAAGAAGTCCGCTCCGGCGAAGAAGGCTCCCGCAAAGAAGTCCCCGGCCAAGAAAGCGCCTGCAAAGAGAGCTCCCGCGAAGCAGGCCCCTGCAAAGAAAGCCCCGGCCAAGAAAGCGCCGGCCAAGAAAGCGCCGGCCAAGAAGGCGCCCGCAAAGAAAGCCCCGGGAAAGAAGACTCTCGCGAAGAAGTCGCCTGCGAAAAAAGCTCCCGCGAAGAAGTCCCCCGCCAAAAAGGCCGCGGGCAAAAAGATTACAGGTTCTGCCGCGAAGTCCTCACGTGCTCTACGCGGCGGGAAGGCTGCCTCCAAAAAGGCAGCTGGCAACAAGAGCACACGCAACAAAAACCAATCTATGAGAGGTACGACCTTGGCAACCAAGAAAGCAGCAAAGAAGGCTCCTGCAAAGAAGTCCCCGGCAAAGAAGGCTCCCGCGAAGAAGGCTCCTGCAAAGAAGGCTCCCGCGAAGAAGACCGCGGCCAAGAAGGCTCCGGCCAAGAAGACAGCGGCGAAGAAGTCCACCAAGTAGTTCGCTCTGCTCCATCGCTGAATTCAACCGCAACACAAAGGCAAGCAAAAGCGCCCGGCTCTCTTCGGAGACCGGGCGCTTCTGCGTTTGCTTGCTGTCTGTCGCTTACTTCATCTCTTGGATCGCCGCCAGCACCTCGGCGCTATGCCCCTGGATGCTGTGTCCCTCGGCATCGTTCACCGCCCAGCTCTTCACGATCTTGCCCTCCGGCGAAATCAGAAACGTACTGCGCTTGGCGACCTGCTTGCCCGGCGTCCCCATCAACGGCACACCGTACGCGTCCACCGCCTTGTGCTCCGGATCTGCCAGCATCTTGAACGTGAACGAGTCCTTCGTGCACCACGTCTTGTGGCTCTCCACCGTATCCAGCGACACGCCCAGCACCACCGCGTTTAGCGCCTCGTACTTCGGCAGATCGCGCTGGAAGTTATGCGCCTCCATCGAACATCCCTGCGTCTGGTCCTTCGGGTAGAAGTACAGCACCACCCACTTGCCCTTGTAATCCGCCAGCGACACCGGCGTATTCTCCTGCGACGGCAGCGTGAAGCTCGGCGCCTTGGAACCCACCGCGGCGAGGTCCCCCGCCGCACTCACCCGCACCTGCGGAAGCAGACAGGCCACACCGGCAGCGGCGGCCACCAGACCCAGCGCAGCCGTTCTCATCTTGGAAGCGAACATTGAAATCTCCTGAGGGGCGCACTAGAGCTACTGGCCCCTGCGCCCGATGCCCCACATCTTACGCTGTTACCGTCCGCCGATTGTCACGGCCCCCTTCACACACCCGCCCGTCGCCCCACGATCGCAATCCCCGCCGCATCCGCCGCCCGCACCATCGCCTCGCGGTCGAACAGCAGCGTCCTCCCTGCCTCCACGCACAGACACGTCGCCCCCGCCCCTCGCATCGCCTCAATCGTCGGCTCCCCCGCCACCGGTACATCGAACCGCAGATCCTGCTTCGGCTTGGCCACCTTCACCACCGTCAGCCGCCGAGCTAATGTACTCTCCGCTCCGCCCGTGCTCTCCGCATCCCCCAAACCCTCTCCGGCGTCCTCCGCATGCAGCGTCCGCATCAGCTCTCCGGCCCGCGCAATCGTCGCATCCGTCCCCTCCATAGCCTCCACCGCCACGCATGCGCCCGCCGCAATCACCACCGTCTGCCCCAGGTCGAACCCCGCAATCCCCCGCGCCACTCCCAGGCCATACTCCACATCCGCCAGCTCGCCCGCATCCGGCCCCCGCCGCGTCAGCACACCCTCCGGCGCCAGCATCGGCTCCAGGTACGCCGTCGACGAGATCAGCCGGATTCCCTCATCCTCCAGCACCTTCGCCACCGCTCCCAGCAGCATGTCCGTATTCCGTGTCCGGAGATTCAGCAGCAGCTTCGCCAACCGCCAGTCCGGCCGGATGCTCGAAAAGATCTGCTTGTGCTTCACCTGTCCGGCCATCACGGCCTCCGTCACGCCCTCGCGCCGAAACGTCTCAATCAGCCGCGACAGCTCCCCCAGGCTCATCCAGTGCACCCGCACATGCTCCGGATCCGCCGCCGCCCGCGCATTCATCTCCGGGTCGGTCTCTTCCTTGATCGCGGCCACCACCACCCGCAACCCATGCGCCCGCGCCGCCTCCAGCAGCAGAAACGGAAACCGCCCATTTCCTGCAATCAGCCCGAGGCTCCCGCTCCCGTCTACGCTACCCAATCCAGCCTCTTCTTCTCCACAAGGGTCCGCACCTTCAGCGAAGCACCCTGCGGCTTATTCTCCCGTTGCTCCCACTGCGAACCAGGTTCACCGAGACACCGGGATAGGGCATCGCCTCACTTGATCACGCCCCGCTCGCTCTTCGCAATAAACTCCGCGAGGTAGGCCACCCGCTCCCCAAACTCGCCCGCCACCACCTTCGCCCGGATTGCCTCCACCGCCTGCGTCGTATTCAAATGCGACACCTGCAGCAGCCGGTACGCTGCCCGTAGTTGCTTCAGCTCCTCCGCCGTAAACCCGCGCCGCTCCAGCCCCACCTTGTTCAGCCCGAACGCCCGGTTCTCCCGCCGCACACTCGTCAGCGAGTAGGGAAGCACATCCTGCGTAATCGTCGTCCCTCCGCCAATATAGGCATACCGCCCAATTGTGCAGTGCTGGTGCACCGGATTCAGCGCGCCCACCACGGCATAGTCCTCCACCGTCACATGCCCGGCCAGCGTCGCTCCGTTGGCCAGAATCACGCCCTCGCCAATCTGCGAATCATGCCCGATATGCGTGTACGCCATAATCAGGCACCCCGCGCCCACCCGCGTCACGCCGCCTCCACCCACCGTCCCGCGCGAAATCGTCACCGACTCCCGGATCACCGTCCCCGCGCCCACCTCGCACCGCGTCGGCTCTCCCTTGTACTTCAGGTCCTGCGGACTGATCCCCACCGCCGCAAACGGATGCACCTCGCATCCGTCGCCCAGCTTCGTATGCCCGTCCAGTACAGCATGCGACAACAGCCTGCAGCCCTCTCCCAGCACAACATTCGGCCCCACGACGCAGAACGGCCCAACCGTCGCGCTTGCCGGAACCACCGCCCCCTCAGCCACCACCGCACTCGGATGTACGCTCACGCCCGCAGCCTCGCCTCGTCGGTCATGCTCCCCGCCGCCTACTGCGAAGCCTGCGCCGTCACCGTCTCACCGGCCGTCGCTACCTTCTTGCGCACCCGCGGCACCAGCTGGCATGTAATCGTCGCCTCCGCCGCCACCTTGCCGTCCACCGTGCACACGCCGTGCATCTTCACCGCGCGCGACCGCCAGTTCAGCACCGTCACCTCAATGCGCATCTGGTCCCCGGGCACTACCGGCCTCCGGAATCGCGCCTCGTCGATGCCCGTGAACAGCATCAGCTTGTCTTCGCGATCCGGAATCTCACTCAGCAGCAGTGCTCCCCCCGCCTGCGCCATCGCCTCAATCGTCATCACGCCCGGCATGATCGGATAGTCCGGAAAGTGTCCCGTAAACTGTGGCTCGTTCGCGGTCACATTCTTGATCGCCACAATCCGCTGCTTCGATTCCATCTCGATCACGCGATCGATCAGCAGCATCGGATACCGGTGCGGCAGCAGCGCCATGATCTCCACAACATCCATCACGGTCTTCGGAGGGGAGGGAAGAGTCTCAGTCCCAGGGGTCTCACTCATGACGAGGCCCAGAATACCACCGGTTCCACCCACTCCATTCGCCTTAGCGTGAAGCCCCCGAAACCCACCGTCCTGTCAGCCGAAGCGCACGAATCACGCCTTTGCCAATCTGCTTTTGCCGATCCTCTGTCACGCCTTTGCTTTTCGTTCTGTCATTCTCAGCAACGCGAGGAACCTCACTTCTTTGCACTCTTCATCAGCGGCCGATCCGGATCGAACAGATCCGCCGGCATATTCACGTTGTACTTCACCTCCCGCAGAAAGATCTGCGAGCTCATATCCCCGTTGTGCAGCCGCGTCAGCGTCAGCGGCGTCATCACCCCCTCGATCGGGTGATAGTCGTCATACTGCTCCACGTCCGTATCGAAGTCCTTGTACGTCTCATTCCTGAACCGGAACGTCCGGCTCAGCGGCAGGTGTGTGGACTCCTCCAGCTCCAGCACCACCCCATCGTTGCCCGCCGTCAGAATGCTTACCTTGTCTGCCAGCTTGCGATCCACGACGTCCGTTCCCTCATAGGTCACCAGCGTCCCCGGCTGCTTCAGCCACTCGCCGATCACCACCTCCAGCGAGTGCTTCCTCCGCCGCACAAAGTCGTCGACCTCTTTCTTGGGAAGCTCCTTCTTGCCCTTGTACGTCACCTCGTAGCCGTTGTCGCCCGTCCAGATCACAGCCACATCGCGCTTCGCGGTCGGAATAAACACACCCTGCTTGGACACCAGGACCACCCGCTCCCCGAACGGCTGCAGGCGCACATACTGTTCGAACTCACTCACATACGGATTCGCCTGCCCCTTGTAAAAGCTCGCCGACCGTCCCACCGCGCTGTACTGCGTCCGCTTCAGCCACGCCGGTCCACCCAGCGCCGCGATCATCTGGTCCAGCAGCTTCCGTCCGGCCTGCGGATCGTCCCGGTTGCTCGAGGGCTGTGCACTCGGAATCGCCGACGCCTGCCCCGCACACGGGTGCGCGTAAATGCAGCAAAAAAGCACATAAAATGCGCTTAAAAGCACCGAAAATGACCTTATTTTGCGCAAGTTTTTCACCCTACCAGCACCGCGCCGCCGTTCACGTTCCATACCTCGCCAGAGATAAACCCTGCCATTGGCGTACATAGAAACACAATCGGACCCGCGATCTCCTCCGGCTCGGCCGCACGCCCCAGCGGAATCAACCCCAACGCCTTCTTGGACGCCTCGGCATCGTTTAATGTTCCAGCCGACATCTCCGTCCGCACCCATCCAGGCGCTATGCAGTTGCAAAGAATGCCTTTAGGCGCCAGCTCGCTCGATAGGCTCTTGGTCAGTGACAGCAGTGCTCCCTTGCTCGCCGCATAATCCGCATGGAACGCTTCACCCCGCTGCGCCGCTGTAGACGCCACCAGCACAACGTGTCCGCGCGTGCCCCCCAGCCCTCCCGCTGCCGCCGAATTCCACCGATCCTCGCTCACGGCCGTCTCCGGCTTCCTAAATCCCCGGCCCACACCTGCCTGGAGCGCCGATTGCGGTGCTCCCACCCGCACCGCTGTCCCGCCGCCGTCAGCCTTGGCTCCTGCCATCGGCTGCTGCATCATCTGCACCACGCCCGCCTGCACTAGCCCGAAAACGCTGTCCAGATTCACGCCCAGCGTCGTCCGCCACTGTTCCGCAGGCATCGTCGCAATAGGCTGATCGTGCGGCGGCCAGATCCCATGATTCACCACCAGGCAATCCAGCCGCCCCCAAATCCTCACAGCCGCCGCAATCAGCGCCTGCCCATCCTCCACAGTGGCCAGCTCCTGTCGTACGGCGCGGCACAGGTCCTCTCCGCCACACTCGGAGACCAGCGTCCGTGCCTGTTCTTCGGCCGCCCGGTAGCTGAACACCACGTGCGCACCCGCTGCCCGCAACAGCCGCACTGTCGCGGCACCAATCCCGCGCGAGCCCCCGGTGACCAGCGCCACCTTGCCCGCCAGCGACAGGCGCAAACCCGCCGCCTCATTCCCTTGAGTCATACGCTGAAACTACTGGTTCTCGCCAAACCCTTGCAACCTAGACCCTCGCGCAGAAATCCCGCCGATCTCGAATCCTCCTCCCGCTCAGGGCCATCGAATCACCCACAGGGGGTCCCCAATGCGTTACGCCGTACTGGCCGCTCGCCTTCTCTTGGGTCTCACCTTCTTTGTCTTCGGGCTCAACGGGCTCCTTCGTTTGTTCTCCATGCCGCTGCCCTCCGGCGACGCCCTCGCCTGGTTCGGCATCATGGCCGGCCATCACTGGATGAACTTCGTAGCCGTCATCCAGCTCACCGCCGGTCTTCTGCTGCTCGTCGGCCGATTCGTTCCGCTCGCGCTCGCACTGCTGGCTCCCATCATCGCGAACATCCTGCTTTATCACGCTCTGCTCTGGCCGCACGGATACGGGGCTGCGATCCTGGTCCTTGT
>DATLMQ010000308.1:0-11963 GCA_035537215.1 Acidobacteriaceae bacterium | reverse complement strand
CAGCGCCCCCAGAAAGATCCCGTCGCCTCCGAAGAACATGTTCCGGATTCCTTGGATGCGCGTGATGTTGAACGACACGCTCGATTGGAACGCCCCCACATGCCCCGGATGCACCCGCAGCGTCTCTCCCGGCTGCAGGTCCCGCACCACCACCTCGCCCGAAAGCTCCAGCCACGCCGTGCCATACCCCGTCACCTTCTGCAGCAGAAACCCATCCCCGCCGAAGATGCCCGCCCCCAGCGACTGCTGGAACCCCAGCCCCAGCTGAATCTGCGGCGTGGCGCACAAAAATCCATGCCGGTGAATCAGGAACTCGTGCCCCGGCCCCACTTCGATCGGCAGAATATGCCCCGGGATCTTCGTCGCAAAGCCCACTTCACCCTGGAATCCCTGCGCCGTGTACTCCGTCATGAACAGCGTTCCTCCGCCCACCACCCGCTTGAACGCCCCAAACAGACCACCGCCGCCCGCCATCTGCGTGTGCGTCGTCATGCTGATCGCCTGGCTCATCCAGCTCAGCTCGCCCGCCTCCGAGATCACGCTCTCTCCCGGTTGCAGCAGCACCTCCAGCACCGGCATGGTGGTTCCAACAATCCTTGATTGCATTCGCTCTCCCTTTTCAGCGCCGCGCACGGCGATACTTTCTGCCTGTTGACCGGTGCCAATGATCGTACGCCCTACATATCTCTGAAGTTCCGTTTGTCAGCCCCAGGCGTCCACCGTCACCCACCGCTGCGGCCCGTTCGCAAACCGCTCCAGCAGCCGTTTCGTTACCTCTACGGTCGCCGTCCGGTCCGCTCCCAGCGCGCGGTCAAAACCATCATGCAGCAGGATGTTCGCGCCCCGCTTGCGCGCCTTCGCCTGCCGCATCCCCCGATCCAGGTTTCGCAGGATGCCCGAGGCTCCGATCGGCTCCCAGTCGTTCCCCTGCACATTCCACTGCACCACCGCCAGCCCCAGCTCACGGGCCGCCCTCAACACCGCCGGTCGTCGCGCCCCATGCGGTGGCCGGAAGTACCTCACCGGTGCGCCCAGCGTATCCTCCAGCGCCTCATTGCATGCCCGCAGCTCTTCCCGGATCCGCGCCGCCGGCTTGGTCGTCAGCCACGGATGCGTCATCGTGTGATTGCCCACCAGGTGCCCCGCCGCCTGCACCGCCCGTGCAATCTCCGGCCGCTGCCGCACAAACCTTCCGATCATGAAAAACGTCGCCCGCGCGTTGTATCGCCCCAGCAGCTCCAGCAGCGCCGGCGTAGCCGCCTCATTCGGTCCATCGTCATAGGTCAGCGCCAGCTCCAGTGGATCGCGCCCGGCCAGCAGTGTCCGCCCAAACATCTGCGACTCTGCCCGCAGCGCCGCCTGCGTCAGCACGCCCCCGACGGCCACCGCGGCCCCGGCGGCAGCGATCCATCCTGCGGTGTGGGCTGTCGGCATTCCAGCCAGTCTATGGGCCTCCACTCACCCCCGCAACCGCCCTGAACTCCTTACGTCCGCCCTGCCATCTCCGCCGACACCCTGACCTTCGTGCAGCCACCACCCGAAGCCCTCTCCGGCTCGCCTGGGAACAGCGAAGCTTCACTCCGCTCCGTGAACTCGCCCCCTGCCTCTACGCCTTCGCCGCCGCTCCGCTAAGCTGCGCACCCTCTTCCTCCGCAAGCGCAGCCCCTCTCCGCGGTCCCCGCCCGCCCTCGGCCAGCCACACGCACAGCCCTGTAAACAGCGCCGCACCGACGGCAAACTTCAGCGCGTTCGGCGCATGCGTCGGCGAAAGAAACGCCTCCAGCGTTCCGGCTACGATCAGCAGCGGAACCGTCCCGGCCACCAGCTGCACCGCCTCGCTCGCCGCCAGCGCCAGTGCCTCCCGCCTGCGCAGCATGCCCGGAAACACCATCCCCGCCCCCAGCCGCAGCCCGCCCGCCCCCGCCAGCATGATGCTCGGCAGCTCCAGCGCCCCATGCGCTGCGATAAAGCTCCACAGGCTCAGCGACAGGTGGTACTGCGCGCACACGGTCGCGATCGTGCCCAGCATCAGGCCGTTGTTGAAGAGCAGAAAAATCGTCCCTAAACCTCCCAGAATGCCGCCTGCAAACGTCGCAAAGCACACCCCGATGTTGTTGGTCATGATCGCCGAAGATGCCTGCGGCTTCATGCTCAGGATGCTGTCCATCCACAGGTGATGCTGCTTGATGCCGTCCATCTTCTCCGGCCCCAGGAACATCGCGCCGAAGTCCGGCCGCACCAGCGTAATAAACACACCCAGCGCCGCCGTCAGCAGCGTAATCGCGGTGGCCAGCGCCACATACCCCGACAGCCTCCGCAGCAGCCTCGGGTACCCATGCGCCAGAAACTGCCACAGCGTCGCCGCCGACACCCGCCGCCCCGAATACACATAGTTGTGCGCCCGCCCCACCAGCCGGTTCAGATACTGCTCCAGCGTGCGCGAGGTCCGGTCCGCCCGCGCCGCACTCAGGTCCGCCGCCGCCTGCCGGTACAGCAGCCCCAGCTCGCGCAGCTCCGCCCGGCTCAGCGACCGCAGCCCGCCGGCCATCTCCACCTGCCGCAGCAGCGCGTCCAGCCGGTTCCAGTTATCCTTGCGAAGATCAATCCAGGGGTTCGAGATCATGGCAGCGTACGAGCCGCGTGGCTTCGCCGATCAGCTTAACATCGCCACGCCCGAGCAGGTCGAGCTGCAGTTCTCCGTCGCCGGCCTCGGCAGCCGCTTCGTCGCCGTCTTGCTCGACCACCTCATCCAGGCCGGCTTCTACATCCTCGTCGTCCTGCTCTTCAGCTTCATGCTCAGCGGCGTCACCGCCAGCACCCTCAACCTCATGAACAAGTGGTTCCTCGCAGGCATGATCGCCCTGAACTTCTGCCTCATCTGGGGCTACTTCACCCTCTTTGAGGCCTTCTGGCACGGCCAGACCCCCGGCAAACACCTCATGAAGCTCCGCGTCATCAAGGACTCCGGCCGCCAGATCACCCTCTTCGAGTCCATGAGCCGCAACCTCCTCCGCCTCGTCGACTACCTTCCCGCTCTCTACCTGGTCGGCGTCATCGCCATTCTCTGCACCCGCCGCCATCAGCGGGTCGGCGACCTCGCCGCGGGCACCCTCGTCATCCACGAGCGCCCCGACGAGCAGCCCCTCCTCGCCGGCCACACCCAGAGCCTCTTCACCCCGGCCCGGCCGCCCATCGGTCAATATGGCGATCCCCACGCCACCGGACCCGGCCTGCCCGCGGATGCCATCGCCAAGCTCGGCCCCGAAGACCTGCTGGTCATCGAAGCCTTCTTCGCCCGCGCGCTCGACCTCAGCCTTGAAACCCGCGCCCAGGTAGCCGAGCGCATCGCCGCTCAGATGCTCGCCAAGATGGGCACTCCTCCACCCCCAGCACCCTACGCCAACCCCGAGCGCCTCCTCGAGGCTGTCGCCTATGCCATGCGCGGACACGGTCGCTTCCGCCGCACCTGAGCAGGGAGAAGCGCACCCCTCCGGCGGCTAGCGTCCCGGTACCAGCACCTCTTCCTTCGGCGGGGACGGCGCGAACGTCTGCGCTCCGTCCACAGCCGCCTCCGGCACCATCCAGCTCTCACCCTCGCTTAAAGGCTGCATCCGGGCGATCACCCCGGCCTTCTCCGCGGCCCGCAGCAGCCGCGGCAGCGGCTCGCTCATAGGCTCGCGGCCCAGCCGAAACGTGTTGTAGTGCATCGGCACCATCGCCGCCGCGCCCACATCCAGAAACGCCTGCAGCGCCTCCTCCGGGCTCGTATGCACGGCCCGATAGCTGTCCGGGAAGTACGCCCCGATCGGCAGCAGCGCCACATCCGGCCGCAGCCTCTCCCCAATCTCCCGGAACCCCCCGAAGTACGCCGTATCCCCGGAGTGGTACACCCGCGGCGACCCCGCCGTCTCCACCACGTAGCCTCCGAACCCCCGGTGCGTATCGCTGAACATCCGCGCCCCCCAGTGCTTCGCCGGCGTCGCCGTGATCCGCATCGGCACCGGTCCCTCGAGCTCCGCCGTCTGCCACCACCGCCGCTCCTCCACCCTCGCAAACCCGAGATCGGCCACCAGGTCCGCCACCCCATGCGGCACAATCGCCACCGGTGCCGGCAGCCCGCGTCGCCGCATCTCGCGCGTCACCGCCCGCAGCGATGGCCGGTTCAGGTGATCCATATGCGCATGCGTCAGCAGAACCGCGTCGATCCGCGGCAGATCGCTGATGCGCAGCCCTGCCCGTCGTTGCCGACGCAGCAGGATCAGCCGCAGCGCGAACACCGGGTCGATCAACACATTGCGTCCGCCCATCTGGATCAGAAACGACGAGTGCCCGATAAACGTGATCGCCGTCTCCTTCCCCTCGATGCTGGGCGGCAACCGCGGCTCACCCTTCAGCGGCTCCGCATGGCTCTCCCGCACCAGCCTCCATAGCTGCCCCAGCTTTCGCATCCAGAACGGGATGCCCCTCGCACTCCGCGGGACCTTGCTCCTTCGCCGTTTCATCCTGCTGTGACTCCTGTACTTCTGATGGCCGTGCCTGCCGTCGCGATGCAGAGCGCCGCAGCCCCTCGGACCGCCATCCGTCGAACCCGACGCCGGGAGCCCGCATCACAACCTCCAGGGGGAAGGGCGCGGCTGTGCGTGAGCCCCGGTGACCCACCCCCGGAGGGCCAGCCAGCGATGACCGACACCAAGCCCGTTGCCGCCGCTTCCGGCAACCCTGACCCCAAGGACCACACCATCGCTCACCGAGACCCTCTCGCGCAGCGCGTCTGGGACCACGTCTCCCACTCCCCCCTGCACAGCCTCTGGAACTTCGAAGGCACCTCTCCCTGGGTCGTGCTCAAGCGCACCGCCAAGTCCTTCATGGACGACAACCTGCTCTCCCGCGCCGCCGAGCTGGGCTACTACTTCCTCTTCGCGCTCTTCCCCACACTCGTCAGCGCCAGCTCCATCCTCGGCCTCGCCGCCCGGGGCGCCACCAAGATCTATGTCAATCTCCTGAACTACCAGGCCATGGTCGTGCCGCACTCCGCCTACCAGCTCGTCATCGAGACCTTCAACCAGACCACCCAGGCCTCCAGCGGCGGCAAAATCACCCTCGGCCTCGCCGCCGCTCTCTGGTCCGCCTCCGTCGGCTTCTCCGCCATTCAGGACACCCTCAACACCGTCTACAAGGTCAAGGAAACCCGCCCCTACTGGAAGGCGCGCGGCTCCGCCATCCTCGTCACCGTCCTGCTCTCAGCCATCGTCACGTCCAACCTGGCGATCCTTCTGCTCGGCGACTTCATGGCCCGGTACGCCGCCGCGCACATCTGGCACAACTACCTTCGGATACCGGCCGTCGTGGGTCTCCGGGTCGTCGCCTGGGGCGTCGCCTGCGCCCTCCTCATGCTGTTGTTCAGCACCATCTACTACTTCGCACCCGACCTGAAGAACAAGCGCTGGCACTGGCTCACTCCCGGAGCCGCCATCGGCATCCTCACCTGGATGCTGGCCTCCCTCGCGCTGCGCATCTACCTGCACTTCTTCGATAGCTACTCGGTCACCTACGGCTCGCTCGGCGCCGTCATCATCCTGCTCACCTGGTTCTACATCACCGGCCTCACCCTGCTCGCCGGCGCCGAGATCAACTCCGAAATCCAGGCCGCCATCGTTGAGAAGCGCCTCAAGGAAGCCGGTCAGCTTCCCCCCGAAGCCACCACCGACCCGGAGCACCCCGTACCGGCAGCCACCCCGCCGCAGATGACCCCCCAGCCCGTCCGCAAAGCAAGTTAGCCCTTAACAGAAAAAGAGAGCGCACCGGATCCTCACGGCACGCTCTCTTTCTTCGCTCTGCTCCTGGTCTACTTCGTCATCGGCTGCAGAATGTCATCCAGCCGCGCCGGCGTCCCATCCACCCGCACGAACTGCGGATAGCGCTCACCCCCGTGATAATCCATGCGAATCACCTTGTAGTAGCCCGTGTTCTCCACGATGAACTCCAGCGCCGGTCCGCTGCCCACCGCCTTCTGCACCGCCGTCCGCAGCAACAGCGGAGCGAACCCCCGCCCGTTCACCGCGATGATCTGCATCCCCGGCCCAAAGCCCGCCTTATCGCCCAGCCCGCCCACAATCACGTCCCGCACCTTGCCATCCGTTCCAACCGAGATCCCCAGCGAGAAGCGCGTGTCGATGTAGTTGTTCTGCGACTCCAGCAGCTGCGTCCAGTAGTCCGGCTTGTCCGTATACGTCAGCTTGTAACCGGAAAGCGTCGCGATGCCCTCCAGCTCCGGTGCCCCCGGCTCGTTCGAGTCCAGCCGCTTGCGCAGAAACGCCGCCCAGTCGTTCGGCGTCACCGCGTTCAACCCGGCCACCACATCCTCAAACGTGTACGGCACCACCTTCGGTCCCGTATTGCCGCCCAGCCCATGAAATGCCGCGACGAAGTCGTTCAGGCTCTTCTTGCCGTTCGTCTTCTGCCGGATCGTCAGATCTACCTCGAGCCATAGCAGCTCACCCTCGTCGTAGTAGTCCACGTTGCGGCGCCAGTTGTCATACCCCGCGCCCGCCGCGTACAGAATCTGCGCCGAGGTCGCCGTATCCTGCAGATCGCGCCACGTCCGTCCCGGTCGCAGATCGTTCAGGCTTCCCGCCACCGCCGCCAGCCGGTCCCGGTACACCGAAGGCTGCCAGATCCCGCAGCGCGCCGCCAGCACATCGCCCAGGTACTCCGTCATCCCCTCGTACACCCATAGCAGGTTGCCCTTCATCGGCTCCTGGTAGTTCGCCGTCGCCAGCCCCGCCGGCCGCCGGTACTTGCCGTTCCACGAGTGCGTAAACTCGTGCGGCAGCAGCAGCCCATTCGCGATAAACGTGTTGTCGTCCGTAAACGTGTGCTCCGTCACGCGATCGTCCGAAGACTGGTGATGCTCCAGCCCGAAGTGCGCCACCTGGTCGCTCAGCGTCACCAGAAAGTGATACGCCCCATAGTGCCGCGACTTGTACAGCGCCCCCGTCTCGCGCACCAGCCGCGAGAACTCTTCAATGTGCCCCTGCGACAGCTCCACATCCTCCGGCCCATCGCCCGCCATGTCCAGGAAATGCTTCGGCGAGATCTCCGGCGCCAGCGGCACCTCCCTGAAGTACCGCCCCGCCAGCACCGGCGAATCCACCAGCTGCTCCAGCGACACCGTCTTGAAGCTCGTGCTCTGCGCATCCGGCTTGGCCGTGCTCTCCAGCGCCGTCCCGAAGTTCCACCCCGCCGGCACCTTCAGCGACGGCGTCACCATCACCTCCGCCGCCTTGCTCGCGCCCGGATACACCACCAGCTCGTTCCAGCTCAGCAGCGCCAGGTTCGCGCTCGTCGAAGCCCCGGCCGAAAATCCTTCTGCCGCCGCCGTGGCCAGAAAGTCCATCTTGATGTTAAGCTGAGTAACGCCCTGTGGCACCGTGATGTGGAACGTATACATCTCCACCGGATCGCGCTCCCACTTGATCCGCTGCCCCGACCCCGCCGTGATGGCAAACCCCGCCTGATCCACAATCGGCCCGGTCGGCCCATGCTCCCCGGGAATCCACTCCGGGTACACCAGCGTCATCGGCCCCGGCTGCACCGCCATCGTCTCTACCGCATGCAGCACCCGCCGCGGCGCATCCGTCAGATCCACCGCCACCGTGATCGGCGCACTCTGTGCATACACCGCACATGGAAAAGTAAGCGCAGCACCCGCGACGGCTGCACAAAAACGACGTGAACGCTGCATGGAAAGACGAACTCCCGGCTAATCTAAGTCCACTTAGTGTACGCGCGCACACCCGTGCTCAGCCTCAGCGGATCATTGAAACAGCCCCTCCAGGTACGTGCTACCACTCCTTCGCAGCCGAGTCCGGCGTCAACGCTGTCGAGCTCGCCGCTCCCTTCCAGCGCAGCACCGGTTTCCGCGCCGCCGTCGTCTCATCCAGCCGCCGCAGCCGCGTCGTATGCGGTGCCGTCTGCACCAGCTCTGGATTCTCCTCCGCCTCGCGCGCAATCTGCTGCAGCGCATCCACCAGCAGGTCCAGCTCTTCCTTGCTCTCGCTCTCGGTCGGCTCGATCATCATCGCGCCCTGCACCACCAGCGGAAAGCTCACCGTATACGCATGAAAGCCGTAATCGATCAGCCGCTTGCCCATGTCGCCCGTCTTCACGCCATTCTTCGCCTGCAGCTTGTCACTGAACACCACCTCGTGCAGCGACGGCGACTTGTAGGGCAGCTCAAACGTGCCCTCCAGCTTCGACCGCAGGTAATTCGCGTTCAGCACCGCATCTTCCGTCGTCTGCCGCAGCCCATCCGGCCCGTTCGCCAGGATGTACGCCAGCGCCCGGATAAACATGCCGAAGTTCCCGTACCACGCGCGAACGCGGCCCACGCTCTGCGGCCGGTTGTAGTCCAGCCCCAGCGTTCCATTCGGATTCACCTTCACCTGCGGCGTCGGCAAAAACGGCTCCAGGATCTTCTTGCAGGCCACCGGCCCCGACCCCGGTCCACCGCCCCCATGCGGCGTCGAAAACGTCTTGTGCAGATTCAGGTGCATCACGTCCGCGCCGAAGTCTCCCGGCCGCGTCTTGCCCACCAGCGCATTCATGTTCGCGCCATCCATGTACAGCAGCGCACCCTTCGCATGCAGGATGTCGGCGATCTTGTGAATCTCGCTCTCAAACACGCCGATGGTCGAAGGATTGGTCAGCATCAGCGCCGCCACATTCTCATCGACCAGCTTCTCCAGCTCCGCCAGGTCCACCATGCCCTTCGCATTCGACTTCAGGTTCGCCACCTGGTAGCCGCACACCGCCGCCGTCGCCGGATTCGTTCCATGCGCCGAGTCCGGGATCAGAATCTTCGTCCGCGGATTCCCCTGCGCCTGGTGATACGCCCTCGCCAGCAGAATGCCCGTAAACTCCCCATGCGCTCCCGCCGCCGGCTGCAGCGTAATCGCGTCCATGCCCGTAATCTCGATCAGGCACTCGCTCAGCAGCTTCATGATCCCCAGCGCTCCCTGGCTCAGGCTCTCCGGCTGATACGGATGCGCCTCGGCCAATCCCTCCAGCCGCGCCACCGCCTCATTGATGCGCGCGTTGTACTTCATCGTGCAGCTGCCCAGCGGATACATCCCCAGGTCGATCGCGTAGTTCCACGTCGAAAGCCGCGTAAAGTGCCGGATAATCTCGATCTCGCTCAGCTCCGGCATCGCTCCCAGGTCGTCGGTCCGCGCCACATCGCCCAGCAGGGAAGCCGCATCCACCGCCGGCACATCCAGCTGCGCCAGCCTGTAGCCCTTCTTGCCCGGCGAGGACTTCTCGAAGATCAGGTCCTCGTTCTGGTTGACGTGCGTCGTCGCCTTGCGCGGCGTTCCGGTGAACTTCGTCTCTGCCATCCGTCTTCCTCGTCCTCGTCGCAAACCGTCTGGTGGTCATGCCGGAGGCGCAACGCAGCTCTCCCGCCACTCTCAGGTTCTCATATTCGCCCCCGCGTCCCACCGCCACGCCACCGCCTCCGTTTCCACCCCACGCCCCCGGAATCTGCCGCACTTTTGCACCGCCACAATTCGGTGAGCCCCGGGAATGTTCCCATTTTGGTTCCGCTGTTCCTTCGTGCACGTGGAAACACCCTCGATCTATGCCACAAGCGCGTCCAAAATAAGGTCAGGCAAACCTGCCCCCTCCGGAGGAACTCCCTCGGGCCTCGGCTCGCTGCCTCTTCGGACACTTCTCCCCAAACGAACCAATCGGAGCGAACTATGCATCTCTGGACCGAATACGAAGGCAGGACGATCGCGGGAGCCTATACCCTCGGCAAGCTCCTGCGCTCTGAAGGCCGTAACGGGTTCTTCGCCACCTCGGATACCACCGGCAACTCGGCCGTCATCCGCCTCACCGAGGCCCACTACGACGAAGACGAGCAGCTCAAGCGCTGGCGCCGCGTCGCCGGCATGCACCAGGACAACCTCATCGAAATCGAGCGCGTCGGCCAGACCAACTTCGACGGCGTCCCCCTCACCTACGCGCTCATGGAGTCCAACGACGCCAACCTGGGCGACGTCCTCACCGAACGCCCCCTCACCGTCACCGAGGCCACCGAGGTCGCCAAAAGCGTCCTCGCCGCCCTCTCCGCCCTGCACGCCAGCGGCCTCGTCCACGAGCACATCGAGCCCTCCAACATCCTGGCCGTCGGCGATGTCGTCAAGCTCCGCAGCGACTGCGTCCGCGAGTGCGTCGCCGACTCCGAGTTCAACACCCCCGAAGGCTGTGCCGAGCTCCGCCGCCGCGACATCCACGACTTCGGCATCCTCATGCTGCAGTGCCTCACCCTTGAAAAGCAGTTCACCCCCGCTCAGAACCTGCCCGAGCCCTTCAAGCGCATCATCCCGCGCGCCCTCGACGGCAGCTGGACCCTCGAGCAGATCACCCGCGTCCTCGATCCCGAAGGCTCGGCCCCCCGGCCCATAGCCTCGCAGGCTACCGCGTCCCCAGCAGTCCCGCCCCATGGCCAATCGGCAGCCAAGCCCGCAGCAGCGCCCGCAGCCTCACAGGCCAGCGGTTCCAAGCCCGCCGCCGCTGCTGCCGCAGCCTCTCCACGCTCCTCCACCCCGCAGCCGGCCACACCCGTCGCCGCTGCGTCGGCCGGCACTGCCCAGGGCAAGCTTCCGCTCGCCATTCCCCAGCCGGACGCCCAGCCAGACCTCAAGTCCGACCCCATCGTCGCCGTCCGCTCCCACCGCGCTCCCGTCGAGGAGCCTTCCAGGCTCTCCATGCGGACGATCTGGGGCATCTGCGCCGCCTCGGCCATCGTGCTCCTCATCCTCGCGTGGCACTTCTTCTCCGCCAAGCCCGCCACCCCGGCCCCAATAGCGGCCTCGCCGGCCACCTCCGCTCCTGCGCAAACCCTGGCTCCGGTCGTACGCTCCGCTCCCGCCGCGCAGCCCATTCCCGCCGCCACCCTCCCGGCAGCAGCTCCCAGAGCGGAAACCCCCGCTCCCGCCGCCCACGGCGCCGGCTGGTACGTCATCGCCTACACCTACAACCACCAGGGCCAGGCCCAAGCCAAGGCCGACCGCCTCAACGGCCGCCGCTCCGGGCTGCACGCCCAGGTCTTCAGCCCCCACGGCGGAGCCCCCTTCCTCGTCAGCCTCGGCGGTCCCCTGAGCCGCAATGAAGCTGAGTCCGTCCTGCGCCGTGCCCGCCGCTCCGGCATGCCGCGCGACACCTTTGTTCGTAACTTCCGCTAATCCCGCAAGCGAAACACGTTGCAACGCAAAGGGCGCCCTCGGGCGCCCTCTTTTTCTGCTGCTGACTTCCCATCCGAAGCCGCCTAAAACTCCACTTCATCTACCCCGCTGCCATCAGCCGTGTAGCTCCCCGCCTCCGGCCCATCCAGGTCCTCTTCGCGCAGACTCAGCGCAATCACCGTGCCTGACTCGAACTCCACCGTCAGCGAATTCATCTCCTCCAGCTTCGCCGTCGCCACCATCTCGCCGATCTGCCCACACAGCGCATTCCTGTACTCCGGCTCCCCAAACGCAATGCTGAACTCCGCCAGCAGCACATGCGGCCACGCATACAGCGTCAGCATCGGACCCGCGCCCGTATCCCCGAACCGCAGCCGCACGTAGTCCGCAACGAACTCAACGGCCGTCAGCTCCTGCCCTTCCATCGCGCTGATATTCATGCTCAGCTCGCCACCAGTATCTTCGCCGCCGCATCCATCTGCGCCCTGGTCGTCAGCTCCGTCGCACACCACAGCGCCGCAGTCTCACCCAGCTCCGGATACCACTGCGCCAGCCCCAGCCCACCCACAATCTGCTTGTCCAGCAGCCGCGCATTAACCTCCGCCGCGCTCGTCGGCAGCGACACCGCAAACTCATTGAACACCGGCCCGGAGAACAGCGGCTTCGCCCCTCCGGTCGACGCCAGCACCTCGCGCAGATACGCCGCCTTCGCCAGGT
>DATLMQ010000307.1:0-2091 GCA_035537215.1 Acidobacteriaceae bacterium | reverse complement strand
TCGGCACCGGCGAAACCCTCCCCGCGCTCAAGCTCCATTACCTCACCCTCGGCAAGCCCCACCGCAACGCCGCCGGCCACGTCGACAACGCCGTCCTCCTCCTCCACGGCACCGGAGGCAACGCCCACACCCTCTTCGTCCCGCAGTTCTCCACCGTGCTCTTCGGCCCCGGCCAGCCCCTCGACATCACAAAGTACTTCCTCATCTTCCCCGACGACATCGGCCAGGGCGACTCCTCCAAGCCCTCCGACGGCCTCCACATGAAGTTCCCCAAATACGACTACGACGACATGGTCCGCTCCCAGCACCAGATGCTCCTCGAAGGCCTCCACGTCGACCACCTCCGCCTCATCCTCGGCACCTCCATGGGCTGCATGCAGTCCTTCGTCTGGGGCGAAACCTTCCCCGGCTTCTCCGACGCCCTCATGCCCCTCGCCTGTCTCCCCGTCCCCATCGCCGGCCGCAACCGCATGACCCGCTACATGGCCATCGAAAACATCGAGCGCGACCCGGCCTGGAATCACGGCGACTACACCACCGAGCCCCTCGAAGGCCTCCGCACCGCCAGCGAGATGCTCCTCGTCATGGGCTCCGCCCCGCTCGTCCAGTGGAAAGCCGCCCCCACCCGCCAGGCCGCCGAAAAGTACGTCGACACCTACCTCGACCGCGCCGTCAAAGCCGCCGACGCCAACAACCTCATCTACTACGTCGACGCCTCCCGCAACTACGACCCCAGCGCCAAACTAAGCTCCATCACCGTCCCGGTCATGTGGCTCAACTCCGCCGACGACTTCATCAACCCACCCGAACTCGGCGTCGCCGAAAAGATGGTCGGCCACATGCCCCATGCCGAGTTCCACATCATCCCCATCTCCGACGCCACCCGCGGCCACGGCACCCACACCCAGGCCGCCGTCTGGAAAGATTACTTGGTCAAACTCCTCGCCGAATCCACCCCCAAGCAATAACCCTCATCATCGCGACCATCCGGTGCCCATCTTCGCGACAGCTCCATCGTCGCTAAGGTGGGCATCGCATGCGCCAGCACGCGGTGCATCTAAAACCACCGCCGCCTCTTCAGCAGCCACAGCAGCCCCGCCGTCGCCGCCACCGTCAACCCGGCCACATACGCCGCCCCATGCGGCGACTCCTCAAACGGCAGCCCCTTCAGATTCATCCCATAGATCCCGCTGATCGCAATCGCCGGCAGCGCAATCGTGCCCAGCACCGTCAGCACCTTCATCACCTCGTTGGTCCGGTTGGCCACGCTCGACAGATAGATATCCAGCGCATTGTTCACCAGGTCCCGCTGTGTCTCCACCGAATCCAGCAGCCGCACCACGTGGTCGTACACATCCCGCACAAACGGCTGATGCTCCGCATCCACAATCGACTGCGGATCTCGCTGCAGGTGCAGCGTCGCATCCCTCGTCCCCACCAGCACCCGCCGAAAGTCGATCAGCTCCCGCTTCAGCGCAAACACCGTCTCCAGCGTGTTCGGCTCCGGCTGCGCGATCACCCGGTCCTCCAGCGCATCGATGCAGTTGTCATAGTGATCCACGCCCGGAAAATACAGGTCCACAATCGTGTCCAGGATCAGGTACAGCAGGCGCGCCGGCTTATCGTCCGAGCCCTCGCGCCGTGCTCTCGCCAGCGCATCCGCCGTCGTCGGACATGTCGGGTCCGCAATCGTAATAAAGAACGGCTCCCCCTCATGCACGCCCGCAAACAGGTCGATCGTCGAAAACGAAAGCTGCTCCCCGTGCCCGTCCTTCCCCGGATCCAGCCGCATCGGCTTCAGCACCGCAAACGTGTAATGCGCCGTCTGGTCTACCTTGATGCGCTCGTCCGTCGCCCGCGCGTCCTCGAGATGCAGCGGATGCAGTTGATACTTCTTCGCCAGCTCATCCAGCTTCGGATCGTCCGCAGAGTTCAGCTCGTACCAGGCCATCCCACTGGTTTACCAGACACCCGCCCCCGCCCGCCCGTAACACGACTGCCTATACCGCCACCCTGGCACCAACCGCCCACCCGCCTCAGCCCACCCGGCTCAGCCCAGCTCCGCCCCAGCCGCAACCCGTCCCACCACCG
>DATLMQ010000306.1:0-2546 GCA_035537215.1 Acidobacteriaceae bacterium | reverse complement strand
GGCCACCTCGACTGGTCCGCCCTCGTCCGCCCCGCCAAAAAAGTTCAGCCCGGCGAAACCCTCCTCTTCGCCCCCCAGCCCGGCGCCGACCCGCTCCTCTCCGCCACCGTCCTCGCCGCCGCCGACTTCGGCGAGCGCACCCTCCGCTTCGCCCCCACCCCGGACTTCATCCCCATCCTCGAGCGCATCGGCCACCTCCCGCTCCCGCCCTACATCCACCGCGACAAACACCGGCCCGACACCCCCGAAGACCGCGAGCGCTACCAGACCGTCTTCTCCGCGCAGTCCGGCTCCGCCGCCGCGCCCACCGCCGGCCTCCACTTCACCCCTGAAATCCTCGCCGCGCTCCAGTCCCGCGGCGTCGAGATCGCCCGCATCACCCTCCACGTCGGCCTCGGCACCTTCCAGCCCGTCCGCGTGGCGGATACTCGCGACATCCGCCTCCACGCCGAGCCCTACACCCTCTCCCCCGAAACCGCCGCAGCCCTCAACCGCGCCCACCGCGCCCGCCGCCGCATCGTCGCCGTCGGCACCACCACCACCCGCACCCTCGAGCACCTCGCCCGCACCTTCGAGGCCGCCCACGGCCCGCTCTCGCCCACCAATCCTCTCGCCCTCCATCCCCACACCGGCAGCACCAGCCTCTTCCTCTCGCCCGCCCCCCACGGCGACGCCGACTTCAAGCTCGTCGGCGGCCTGCTCACCAACTTCCACCTGCCCGAATCCACCCTGCTCATGCTCGTCAGCGCCTTCACCGGAGCCACAGCCCAGCCAGCCTCCGAGCCCGCACACCCCGGCCGGGGCAGGGAACTGGTTCTCCGCGCCTACGCCCACGCCGTCGCCGCCCGCTATCGCTTCTTCAGCTACGGCGACTGCATGCTCATCCTCTGACCCCCCGCCCGCTCAGCCCTTCTTCACGCGGTCCCGAAACTGGTCGATCAGCGCACGGGCGGTCATCTGCCACGGCCTGTCCGACGGCCCGTAGTACGTCTCCGCCCACAGCAGCTCGCGCCTCCCGCTCTGCGGATCCGGCGCATACACCCGCAGCGTCGCCAGCGGCTCGTCCGCCGTCCCCACCGAAATCCCCGTGCTCTCCCACGGAATCAGCAAAAATGTCAGGTCCGCCGTGTCATCGTCGCCCGCCACCTGCTTGCCCAGCGACTGCACCAGCTCCCGCACCTGCGCCGCCACCGGCCGGTCCAGCCGCGCCGTCTGCACCGCAATCGAGTGTGCCGCGTCCAGCCGCTTGCGAAACGCTCCCCAGTTGCACGTATATACCTGGCGGTTCAGCGTGCACCCGCCCGCACTCGCCGAGCTCTGGGCCCCTGCCACTCCACGGCCCATCGGCCCCGCACTCATCGCCACCAAAAGCAAACCGCTCTTCCAGCCGACAACCGCCATGGCTGCACTCTAGCGCAATCCTCTCTTCCCCGCCATGCACCCTCCGGGCACCCCCGCTGGCGTCCCTCCCCCGGGCATCCTAAGCTGGGAGAGACGCCATGACGACCCCCACCCGGAGCCAGACCTCCAAGCCGCCCATCTACCTCCTCGACACCATGGCCTTCATCTTCCGCGCCTACCACGCCATGCAGCGCTCCCGCCCCATGTCCACGCGCACCGGCATCCCCACCGCCGCCACCTATGTCTTCGTCAACATGCTCAACAAGCTCCGCAAGGACTTCTCCCCCGAGTTCCTCGCAGCCGTCTACGACGTCGGCGCCCCCGTCCACCGCAACGAGCTCGCCTCCCAGCTCAAGGACGTCCAGAAGTTCAACATCAAGACCCAGCAGTTTGAAACCACCGAGTACGGCGGCTACAAAGCCAACCGCGTCGAGACCCCACCCGACCTCATCCAGCAGCAGCCCTACATCCGTCGCGCTCTCGAAGCCTTCCGCATCCCCATCCTCTACTACGCCGGCTACGAGGCCGACGACGTCATCGGCACCCTCTCCTGTCAGCTCTCCGCCCTCGGCCACCACGTCTTCGTCGTCTCCTCCGACAAGGACATGATGCAGCTCGTCAATGAATCCGTAAGCATCCTCAACCCCACCAAGGACAACCTCGTCCTCGACCCCGCCGGCGTCGAAGGCGTCCTCGGCGTCCCGCCCCAGAAGGTCATCGACGTCATGGCCCTCCGCGGCGACTCCATCGACAACATCCCCGGCGCCCCCGGCATCGGCGACAAAGGCTCCGTCGAGCTCATCCAGCAGTTCGGCACCGTCGAAGCCGCCATCGACGCCGCCACCGCCACCCCCGACGCCATCAAGCGCAAAACCTACCGCGAATCCCTCGCCAACAACCGCGACAACATCCTCCTCTCCAAAGAACTCGTCACCATCCACACCTCCGTCCCCATCGAGTTCACCCTCGATGCCATGCGCACCCAGCCCGTCGACAACGCCGCCTGCCGCGCCCTCTTCACCGAACTCGAATTCACCACTCTGCTCAAAGAGCTCGCGCCCGACGTCGACGCCACCCCTTCCACCTACATCCCCCCCGCCACCCCCGGCGACCGCGCCGCCCGCCGCACCCCGGCCCGCCAACCC
>DATLMQ010000305.1:0-5659 GCA_035537215.1 Acidobacteriaceae bacterium | reverse complement strand
GGTTCGGGATTTGAATGCTGGTGGGAATCTTCGAAAAGTCGAGACGGGTGCGAACCGCGCGCAATTCGTTGTTCGTGGTCGAGTCGGACATGCTCTCTCCTGTTGCTTGGCTCGAGGCCTCCCGAAACTGCCGGCCCGCATCCGAGTGCGGGTGCTAAGTTCCGTCGAGAGGGAGAAGTGCTGCCCGGAGGCCGCGCTTCTGCTTTGGACTTCTGTATGCGCCCGTTCGGGTGTGACCGCTCCTCGTTACGGCCACGCCCAAGGCGCGGTGTGCTGCTCCCCGCGAAGCATTCTGCGGGGTCCAAACTTGGTATGTCGCTTCCACAGTGGAAGCTGCTACAAAAGCGCTGGCTGGACAAATGGTCCGGCGGCGCACTGGCCGCTAGAAACCGCCCTGGTTGTCGCTGGAAACGCCGAAAACGCCCCGCAGGCTGCTGTGCCCGGAGAGCGCGTAAAATTGTCTAAATTCCAGATCTACGTTGAAACGCTGGATAGTCGCCGCCCTTTGAGACTCCGTCACGAAGCCCCAAGAGTTTGCCGCTGGTCAGACGTTTCACCTTGCGGACCCGCCGCTCGAACCACAAGGTGGCCGGCTCCCTAGCCTGCGTCCCATACGCAGGATGAACCGGATGCTGCAAGGAACTGCTGCCTGGGACCTTCTTACTCGCCGTAATCTCTCGTTCAGACCGGCCGAGCTCTCACTCGGGATCGCTGCACGCGTTGCCAGCCGCGGTCCTCACCCATTGGTAAGGATACGCCAGTTTGCGGATGCATGCAACTAAAGCGCCACAAGGCACCGCCAGGACCGAAATCCTGACGATGCCCGCAGGGCAATACACCTCGACAAGCTCCCCGGACGGGGGCTCACCGGAGGCCAGCTACTTGATCTCGACAGTCGCGATGCCGTCGAACTTCTTGGCCACAGCCGCGGCCTCGTCCTTCGAAACGTTCTCCTTCAAAGGCTTGGGAGCGCCGTCCACCAGGTCCTTGGCTTCCTTCAGCCCAAGCGCGGTGACCTCGCGTACTGCCTTGATGGTGTTGATCTTGTTCGCGCCCGCATCCTTGAGGATGACGGTGAACTCGGTCTTTTCCTCAACGGCAGCTGCTGCCGCGCCGCCGCCCGCAGGAGCCGCCGCCACGGTGGCCGCGGCGGCCGAGACGCCAAGGCGCTCCTCGAGCTTCTTCACCAACTCCGACGCCTCAAGCAACGTGAGGCTAACGATCTGATCTTCCAACTGCTGAATGTCCGCCATGATTGTCTCCGTAGTTCCACTGAATCTTTGAAGTTCCGCTACATCTGAAACCTGTTGCCGATTGCACATCCTGGGCCTTACGCCCCGGGTTGCCGCCTCTCTCCCCAGGTTTCCGTTGCGCCCAGACCAGCGCCCCCGGAGGGAGTGACAGCGAAAATTGGACCTACCCTTCGACCGGCTCGGTCGACGCTGCTTCCCCGCCCTGCGAGGCCGTGGCGTTCTCCGGCTGCGCGGCGCCGCTCGGCTGCTCCGCTATCGGATCCGCCTCAGAGGCCGGATTCGCCGCGATCTGCTCGGCCGGCGTGGGAGCCTCGGCAGCATGCGCCTCGGCGATCTGATCCATCCCGGCAGTAGACGCCGGAGCCGGAGCACCCGCGCCCAGCTTGTTCTGCTCCACCGCCTGGTTCACTACCACGGCCAGGTTTCGACCGGTCGCGTTGATCACCGTGGCCAGCCGCTGCGCCGGCGAGTTGATCAGGAACAACAGCTTCGAGAACAGCTCTTCCTTGCCCGGCAGCGTCGCCAGTGCCTGGATCTCGGTGACGTTGATCACCCGGCCGTCCACGATGCCCAGCTTGAACGTAAACTCCGCGTTGTCCTTCACCCAGGTCGACAGCGCCTTCGCCAGCGCCACCGGGTCACCCGAGGTGTACGCCACCGAGCTCACGCCCTTCAGCCCCTGCAGTGCCGCTTCAACCTTCGTACCCTGCGAGGACTTCGCGGCCAGCTTGTTCTTGACGACGTGATAGCTTCCACCCGCCGCGCGGATGGCCTTGCGCAGCTCGAAGTCCTTAGAGGCCGTCAGGCCGTTGAAGGTACCAATGATGGCCGACGTGGAGCTCTCGAGCTCCTTGGCCAGCATGGCGACCTTTACGTTCTTCTTTGCCTTGGTCAATGCCATGGAAATCCTTACCTTCTGCGATCGGCCGCCGCACGCTTCCGGCAGGCCCGCTTTACTCTTCGCGCCAAACCGGCGCCTCTATCACTAAGCCTTGCCGGCGATGTCCGCGGTCTCGGCCTGCAGCTCGATCCCGGGCCCCATGGTGGAGCTCAGAACGATCCGCTTGATGTACTTGCCCTTGGCCGCAGATGGCTTGGCCTTCACCACAGCCGAAACGACCGTCATCGCGTTCGCTTCCAGCTTCTCCGGCGTAAAGCTCAGCTTGCCCACCGGAACATGTACCAGCGCTGTCTTGTCCGCGCGGAACTCGACCTTTCCGGCCTTGATCTCGCGAATCGCACCCGCCACATCCGTGGTCACTGTTCCCGTCTTCGGGTTCGGCATCAGGCCGCGCGGTCCGAGCACCTTGCCTAGCCGGCCCACAGAACGCATCATGTCCGGAGTCGCAATCAGCGCGTCGAAGTCCGTCCATCCTTCTTTCTGGATGCGCTCAACGAGATCTTCTCCGCCGACAAACTCCGCTCCGGCCGCCTCGGCCTCGCGAACCTTGTCACCCGAAGCGATCACCGCGACCACCTTGCTTTTGCCACCCAGACCGTGCGGCAGCACCACCGTGCCACGCACCATCTGGTCGGCGTGCCGGGTGTCCACACCCAGCCGCAGCGTGAGGTCGACGGTCTCGTCGAACTTCGCATACTTTGCCTTCTGCAGCAACGGAATGGCGTCACTGATGGTGTACGGACGCGGCTCCACTAGGGCGCGCGCCTTCGCTATATTCTTGGAAACTTTACGGGGCATATCTCTTCCCTTGTCTCCCACCCCGGTTCCCTGCTCCGGCTGAGGGCGGCAGGACATGCGGTCTTCTGCATGGGCGTGGTTTCGACCGATGCCGCGCACAAGGCGCAGACAACCTTCTGAGTATGCCTGAAAAGGCGCGGCACTGCAACTCTTGCGCACCGCACCACCGGCGCCCGCCTTCTCCCCAGACGTACCCTCCAAATTCCCGCGAGACATTAATAGGAGAAGCCTGCTTGATGTCTCGCAAAACGATCTGCTGACCCCGCTGCGCCGTTCTACTGGTGCTCAGCTTCTTCTGCCTCCACTACCCGCCGAAGCAGCCGCCGAAGGCCAGGAGATCGACCCCGAGACCATCGCCTCTCTGGATCTCCCCCGGCGCCTTCTCCCGCAGCATGCCCACTCCCGGCCTCACACCGGCGAACAGCCCATGCTCCTCCCCATCACCGGCAGCGGAGAGCCGGCCGCCGCCGGCTGGGTCGCCCGCCCGCTCCGCCTTGTGGAAATCGTCCTTGACAGCCCTCTTCTGCAAGCCTACGCTTGGCTTTCAATAGGCGAAGAAATGGCGAAAATTCAGACCGCAGCGCTCTTCCCTATCCTGCCCTCACGCCCCGTCGGCCTCGCCCGCCTCGCCGCCGAGTCGACCCACGCCCAGGACGGGTTCCGCATCGAGTTCAAGGCCATGCGCGCTCGTTCTATCCTCAACCGCTCCGTCTCCAAACGGCAGCTCTCGCTTGCCTGGTCTATCAACCCCTTCCGCGGCTGCGAATTCGGCTGCCGTTATTGCTACGCCCGCTATACCCATGAGTTCCTCCGGCCGGAACCCATCGCCAGGATTCCCATAGGCGCCTACGACGCCCCGCCCCAGCCCTGGGCTATCGCCTTTGAGCACGAGATCTACCTCAAGGAGAACGCCGCCTGGCTCCTTGAGCAGGAGCTCAAAAAGGTTGAGCCCGGCGAAGAGATCGCCATCGGCACCGCCACCGACCCTTACCAGCCCATCGAGCGCCGCGTCGGCATCACCCGCTCTCTCCTCGAGATCCTCGCCAACCGCGAGGGCCATCGCATCGGCATCGTCTCCAAATCCACCCTGATCGAGCGCGACATCGATCTCCTGCAGAGGATCGCCGCGAAAAATACCCTCGTTGTCCACCTCACCATCACCACTGCCGATGCCGGCCTCGCCCGTAAGCTCGAGCCCCGGGCGCCCCGGCCGGACCTCCGCTTCGCTGCCGTAAAGAAGCTGCGCGCCGCCGGCATCACCGCTGGCGTCCTCTGTTCTCCCCTGCTTCCCGGCATCAACGACACACCGCGCGCGCTGGACGCGGTCGCCAGCCGCGCGGCGGCAGCGGGTGCGTCTTTCCTGGGGGCGCACCCGCTGTTCCTCAAATCCTGCTCCCGTCCCACCTGGATGAGCTTCGTCCGCGAGCACTTCCCTCACCTGCTCGAACAGTACCGTCAGCTCTACGACACCCGCGACTTCACCGACGCCGTCTACCGCCGCAAGATGGCCTCGATCGTACGCGCGGCTTGCCGCAAACACGGCATCCCCCCACGCTCCACCGACGCCCTGCTCTCCCGCGACCCCGGCTCCACCGGAGCCGGCACACCCGCCAGAACCCCTCCAAAGAAACCCTCACAGACCGTTCGCACCGCCGGCTTTCCCGACGCCGCCCACACCGCCCAGCGCTCCCTCTTCGCCACCGGCTAACTGGCCTTACGCCTCTAGTTGCCATTCTTCGCCAGGGGCGGAGGATCTGCTTCCCAAACCACCCACACCGTCATCTCGACCGAAGGCTCCGCAATGCCAGGCCGCGGCGGAGAGATCCCCGCATCCACCACGCGAGTGCCGCAGGCACGAGCCTGACCAGCCCCCACCTCCAGATGTACCCTTGCCACACAGATCCGCTGACATCTCACGCCGCGAGCAAAGTCATGCCATCCGTACTCATCACGGGATCCAGCAGGGGAATCGGCCTCGAAACCGCGCTGGCCTTCGCCCGTGCCGGCTATCAGGTCCACGCCACCATGCGGTCTCCGTCCAGCATCGCCCGACCTGGCCGAAGCCGCGGCACGAGAAACTCTGCCAGTCACCATCTCCGCCATGGACGTCGACTCCGACGCCTCGGTCAGGCTGTCGTTCCGAGCCTGTACGAAACTCCATTCGCTGACCCGGTCCGATGACGCGCCGAAGTTTCGCGGTACTTATCAGCTGTAAGGCTCTATCCCTGAAGGTGCACCTCACGAGCGACTCCTCAGCGATCCATGTAGTTCAATATCGGACCCAGCAGGTAGGCCACAAAGAATCCTCCGCTGTAGATGATTGCTGAACCCCAAAGCAGAACCCGGCTCAGTCTGCTCACTTCTCCGCACGTGCTCGGATCGTCAGCGTCACAACTCTCTCCCTCTCGAAGCCGTGGGGCGATGACGTAAGTCATAACGAAACTGCAGGCAATCAGCGTTCCCGCAATGCTGAAGGTCCAGATCTTGTGCCGCGAAAGGCTGACCAGCCAGGGAGCCGCCGAAAGCAGAGATGCAACGGCGGTTCCCATCCCCAGGAGGACAAGCACGGAAGGCAAGGCACAGCAGATCAACGTACTGAAGGAGCTAAAGAGAGAGAAGTAATTGAGCAGGGCCGCTCTTCTGACCCTGCTCTCCGGTGCGATTGAGGCGATGGTGGTCATTTCGCCTCCGCGATGGAGTCGTACTT
>DATLMQ010000304.1:0-5603 GCA_035537215.1 Acidobacteriaceae bacterium | reverse complement strand
GATCGTGAATATCGGGTATGTCTTTGTCAGCTTTTTCTTTCTGATCTCGGGCTTCATTCTTTCGTACAACTATGCGCAGAGGCCGGGTGGGGTGAATCCGGTGGACTTCTGGATGGCGCGGCTGAGCCGGCTGTACCCGGTGTACCTGCTGACGATGGTCCTTTCGATTCCCATGCTGATGGCGGAGTGGACGGCGCGTCCGCACCCGCAGTTCTGGACGGGTTTGATTGCGACGCCGCTGCTGTTGCAGGGATTTTTTCCGCGCATAGCGACGTTCTGGAATACGGTGAGCTGGACGCTGTCCTGCGAGGTGGTGCTGTACCTGCTGTTTCCGTGGCTGCTGCGGATGCGATGGCCAGAGAGCAAGCGGGGTCTGATCGCGATGGGGCTGGGCATCTGGATGCTGGGGCTGGTGCCGCATACGATTTACCTGCTCACGAATCCGGATCATCTGCCGCATGTGGCGGACCGTTACAGCGGCGGGGTGTACCTGGATTTTCTGAAGTACACCCCCCTGCCCTACCTGTGCACGTTTCTGGCAGGGCTGACGCTGGGCAGGCTGCATGATGCGGCCAAGCTGGGGGTCCGCGGGCGGATGGTGCTGGGCGTGGCGGGGTTCACGATAGCGTGGATCGCGGTGTATCACCTGACGACACGCATGCCGTACGTGCTGGTGCATGGAGGATTGCTGACGCCGGTGTGGTCGATGGTGATCCTGGGGCTGGCGGGACCGAGTCCGCTGGCGCGGATCTTTTCGATACGACCGCTGGTGGTGGTGGGGACCTCGACCTACTGCTTGTACCTGCTGCACTTCAACGTGTTCGAGCTGATCCACGACCATCACGTGCCGGAGCGGATGCATGTGGCGCGATGGGATCCGTGGATCAGCTATGTGTTTGTGGTGGTGCTGGCGATGGCGGTGCGGCGATGGGTGGAACATCCGTGCCAGGTGGCGATCGGGGCGTGGTGGAAGCGACGGCAGTCGCTGACGCAGGGAGCCGGGGAGGCCGCCGGCTGAGCGGACGATGCGGCTTCAGGCGGCGACGGCTTCGGGCTTGCGAGAGGCGAGGGCGGTGCTGAGGTCCAGGAGCGGGACGGTCATGGCGGTGGTGATGAGGGCCATGAGGACGAGCAGGGTGAAGAGCTCCTCGCTGAGGGCATTCTCGCGGTAGCCGACGTTGAGGACGATGAGCTCGACGAGGCCGCGGGTGTTCATGAGAACACCGATGCGCAGGGCGGAGGACCAGGGCAGGCCCGCGGCGCGGCCAGCGAGGGCGGTACCGCCGAGTTTGCCGGAGACGGCGATGAGCAGGATGATGCCGAGCCAGAGCAGCTCCGTGGAGGAGAACATTTCGGGCTGCATACGCAGGCCGGTCATAGCGAAGAAGAGCGGAAGGGTGAGGCGGGTAAACGGGCCGAGCAGAGTGCGGAGGCGATGCTCGAGGGACCTGCTGCCGTCGTGGTCGGCGGGGACGCAGACACCGGCGAGGAATGCGCCAAAGAAGGCATGTACGCCGAGGCGATCGGTGATCTGAGAGCTGATGGCGGCGAGCACGAGTAGACCGAGAATCCAGGCGGTGCTGGAGGCGTGCGGGAAGCGGCTGCGCAGGCGGCTGAAGAGCGGCTGAAGAACGCCAAGCATGAAAGCGACGTAGAGCAGGAGCAGAGCGAGATTGAAGAGCGTGTGCTGAAGCGGGTGGGCGTGGCCGTGTTGTGGCAAAACGGTGAGCGCGATGGCCATGAGCGACCAGCCAAGGAGATCGTTGGCGGCGGCGGCCATGAGGGCCGTGGCGGCGAGGTCAGGGGCGAGGGGGGCGGCGCCGTGGCGACGCTCCTGAAGGATGCGGGCGAGGACGGGGAACGCCGTGATGCTGACCACGACGCCCATGAAGAGGACGAAGCCGAGGCCGCCGGTGTTTTCGTCCGGGAAGCGGCGGGCAAGGAGGGGGGAGAGACCGGCGCCGAGCGCGAAGGGGACGGCGATGCTGCCGAGGGTGACGGCCACGGTGGAGGCCTTGTTGCGGAGAAAGGCCCGGAGGTCGAGCTCGCTGCCGATGCCGAAGAGGAAGACGACAAGGCCGAGGTTGCTGAGGATTTCAATCGGATGCATGCTGCCCGGCGGAAAGAGACGGGAGGCGAAACGAGGGGCGAAGTGGGGCAGCACGAGCGGGCCGAGAAGGAGACCACCGAGGATTTCGCCCACGACGCGGGGCTGCCGGACGAGGCGCACGAGCCAACCGCAGGCCGCGGTGACGGCAAGGATGACGGCAGACTGCGCGAGGAATAGCAGCGCGGCGGAGGAGGTCGGCAAAGGGGTCCTGTGGCGAGTGTGCCGTGTGAGATGGAGAGTGCTTGAGGATCCCCGAGGGATCGCTCGAGACAAACCTTATCTACAGGGGAAACGTGAGTTGCCAGAGGGGAGTTTCGTCGGTCGCGGAGCGACGGACGTTGGCGATCCGCAAGCCTGAGGGATCAGACGCGTGTCAGCATGCGGGCCAGGAGAAGCGAAGGCCGCTCTTCGACTGGCTCAGCCGGCCGGGGAATCAGGCGGTGACGAGCGAACCGAGCTTTTCGCCCTGGATGACGCGGGCGATGTTGCCCATCTGACGCATGGAAAAGATGATCATCGGAAGGTTGTTGTCCTTGCAGAGCGAGACCGCGGTGGTGTCCATGACCTTGAGGCCGAGCTTGATGATTTCCATGTAGGTGATGGTTTCGAACTTGACGGCGTCGGCGACCTTTTTGGGGTCGGCGCTGTAGATGCCTTCGACGCTGGTGGCCTTGAGGAGGACGTCGGCGCGGATCTCCATGGCGCGGAGGGCGGCGGCGGTGTCGGTGGAGAAGTAGGGGTTGCCGGTGCCGGCGGCGAAGATGACGACGCGGCCCTTTTCGAGGTGGCGGATGGCGCGGCGGCGGATGTAGGGCTCGGCGACCTCGTGCATCTCGATAGCGCTCATGACGCGGGTCTGGAGGCCGGTCTTTTCGATGGCGTCCTGGAGGGCGATGGCGTTGATGACGGTGGAGAGCATGCCCATGTGGTCGGCGGCAACGCGGTCCATGTGGATGGCCTGCTCGGCGACGCCGCGAAAGAAATTGCCGCCGCCCACGACGATGCCGATCTGGCAGCCGTTACGTGCGACCTGGGCGATTTCGTTGGCGATTTCGGCGATGAAGACGGCGTCGACGCCGAAACCGCGGCCGGCGGCCAGGGCTTCGCCGGAGAGCTTGAGGAGCACACGCTTGTACATGACTGGGTTCAGTGTACAGGGCTAGATGGGAGCTCAGCGAGGAGGGAGGAGGGCTGGCAGAGCTGATACCAGGCGGTCGCCGGGGTGGGGAGGTCGGGCCGACGCCGGTGAGGGGGATGAGGGCGGAGTCGAGCCAGGGGGCGTTGTCGGGGATGCCGTCGTTGTGGCGGATGACGGTGAAGCGCAGCCATAGCCCGAGAGCTCAGAAGATGAGCGAAAGGGAGAGGCAGTAGTTGAGAAAGCCCATGCCGGCGGACTAGTTGAGGGCGAACACGACGGCGAGCAGGGTGGGACGGTCCGGGCCGGTGGCACCGTCGGCCCTGGAGCCTATGGCATGGACGAGATAGCGGAAGCCGAAGACGAAGGAGAAGAAGTAGAGGCAGACGATGAGGCGGTCGGCCAGCAGGAGGGGGACGAACTTCGAGAGCAGGAGGAGAGCGTCGTAGTAGAGCGCGTACGGGGGCAGCAGGTGCTTGATGTAGTAGAAGCGCGCGTAGGGCGTGGGCTGATGGGAGAAGAGCGCGGAGAGGACACGCGTGTAATAGAGGTGGACGGGGCCGTCCTGCGAAGGACAGGCGGGCATGGAGAGCAGCCAGGCGATGTATGCAAGGGAGAGGAGGAGTGTGGCGAGGAGCTCAGGCGAGAGACGGCGCGAGGAGGGCTCGAAGGCAGATGACATCGCTGCTACGAGCAGTACACGGAGGATTTGCTGCGTGGGGATGTCAGGGTTGTTTGTAGTCTGTCCGGTCAGCGCGGAGGATCTGCTGGCTGATGAAGAGGGGGCGCTGCTTGGATTCGGTGTAGATGCGACCGATGTATTCGCCGAGGATGCCCAGGCAGAGCATTTGCACGCCGGCCATGAAGAGCATGCCGATGAAGCTCATGGCCCAGCCACGCACCCACGAGTGCGTAAAAAGGCGGACAAGCAGCGTATAGAGGATGCCGAGGAAGGCGGCCCCAGCGGACAGAAAGCCGAGCAGGGTGACGAAGCGGAGAGGGACGGTGGAGAAGCTGACAATGCCATCGAGCGCGAGGCCGAGCATCTTGCGGAGCGGATATTTGGTTTCCCCGGCGAAGCGCGCGGAACGTTGGTAAGGGAGGCCCACCTGAGGGAAGCCGATCCAGCTCCACATGCCGCGGAGCAGGCGATGGCGTTCGGGCATCTGCTGAAAAACAGCGAGTACGGCGCGGTCGATCAGGCGGAAGTCGCCTGTGTCGAGGGGTATCTCGACGTCGGAGAGCGAGTTGATCATGCGGTAAAAGGCTTTGGCGGTCCAAAGCTTGAAGGCGGTCTCTCCTTCGCGCGACTGGCGGATGCCGTAGACCACCTTGTATCCAGAGCGCCAGAGGGCGACCATCTCAGGGATGAGCTCGGGCGGGTCCTGGAGGTCGGCGTCGATGATGACGACGGCGTTGCCCAGGGCGGCGCTGAGGCCGGCGGTGACGGCGGGCTGGTGGCCGAAGTTGCGGGAAAGCTGAACGACGACGGCGTGCGTATCTGCCAGGTGGATCTCGTGCAGGACGGCGGCGGTGTTGTCGCGGGAGCCGTCGTCCACATAGACGATCTCATAGGGCTCGGCGAGCGAGCTGAGGACTTCGGAGAGGCGCTGATGGCAGGCGCGGATGCCCTCCTGCTCGTTGTAGCAGGGCACGACGACGCTGAGGGTAGGTGTGGCGGAGGACATGAGGTGCTGCGGATAGAGTATCGCAGCCGGCTCGAAGGCTCACGCGGCCGGGGAGAGGAAATCGGTGTGGACGCGCTTGTCGCCAGCCCGTGGGAAGTGCACGAGGGCGGCGGTGCCGAGCAGATCGCGGACGCGGCCGAGACCGAAGCTCTTGTGGCGGACACGATCGCCGATGGCGAACTTCGCCTGGTCGGCGTGCGGCAGGGTCTCAGGAGCGGTGGTGTGGATCTCGCCGTGTATGGATTCGATGACTGTGGCGCCGTGGGCGTCGATCGTGGGGTTGGAGGCGGTAGTGGCAGGCTCAAGCTGTGTGGCAGGCACGGCGGTGCGCGAGCGGCGGCGACGGGGTTGGATGAGGTCGGCATCGGCGTTGAGGCCGCGCTCGCAGTTATCGCAGCGACGGCAGGGATCACCCGCGGATTCACCGAAGTAGGTGCGTAGCACCTGGGTACGGCAGGTGGTGGTCTGGGCGTAGTGCATCATCTCGGCGAGACGATCCTTGTCGCGAGCGGCGCGGTCGGTGTAGTCGCTGAGGAGCTCGGCGATGCGGTCTTCAGAGATGGGATCGGCGGACTTGAGGATGTATCCGCGACGGCCGCGGCAGACGAGGCCGGCTTCGCGGAGGAGATAGAGGATGACCTGGGTGCGGCGGCGGCCGGTGGCGGCGAAC
>DATLMQ010000303.1:0-15701 GCA_035537215.1 Acidobacteriaceae bacterium | reverse complement strand
CGGAGCCGCCGTGAACGCCGCCGCGTCCAGGTAGTGCCCGCCTACGCGATCGAACAGCGATCCCTTGGTCGATGGATTCGACCCTGTCCGCTGCGCCCGCGTCTGCCCCGAAAGGTTCCCGTACACCGACCCAGCATTGTTGTCCGTGATCGTCAGCGGGCTGCCTGACTGCGCCACCCCGATCCCCGAGAACTGCCAGTCCTTCATCGCCAGCCGCAGTGGTGCCGGAGCCCATGCCGAAGGCGGCACCGTCCAGGTAAAGTTCAGCACGGCTCGCTGTGAGCGGTCCGTGTCCGCCAGTCCATACGCCTGCCGCGGATTCCGCTGATCGTTGGTCGCCAGGTACAACTCGAACACCGGACTTCCGCCCGATCCACTCGTTTCATCCAGCGCCTTGGCCCACGTATAACTCGCCCCGAACTGAAATCCTCCCCGCATCCTCCGTGTCACGCTCGTCTGCAGCGAGTTGTAGTTCGCCCTGTACAGCGATGTCGTCAGCAGGGACCCCGGGCTCACCCCCGCAAACGGCAGCCTGCTGATCAAATTATTCGTCGAGTTCGTCGTCTCTCCGTTCACGGGACCCGACGGGCTCGCCAGCAACGCTTGATTGAACTCCACCTGTCCCGCCCGATGCGACGACCGCGTCCCCACATACCCCACCTGCAGCAGCATCTCCTTCGCAAACGCATATTGAACGTTCAGGTTGTACTCCTGCGTGCGTGGGTCCGCGACGTTCGGATCCGTGCCCTGGATAAACGGAAACCCGAACGGCACACGCGGCGTAAACACCGGATAGCTCGTCACAGGAGGCACCTGCGGCACAAATGGCTGCTGCAGCGTTGCTCCCGCATTCGTCGGCCCCGATTGAATCTGCAGCGTCGAAAACGGCGCCTGTCCCAGCGTCGTCTCCGCGATGTTCCCCGAGTGGCGGTCGTAGTACAACCCATATCCGCCGCGCAGTACCAGCACCGGCCGCGAGCTCATCTGCCACGCAAACCCCAGCCGCGGTGACACATCCCCCAGCGGCGTCCTCCACAGTCCCGGATACCCCGTCCGTACCACGCCCTGCGGCACCGTTCCGGCAAAGTTCGAAGGCACCGTCATCCCGCTGAACGTTCCCGTGTCCGGCACCTGTCCTGCGGCAATGGCCGGATCGAAGTTTGCCAGCCGTCCATGCGTATCCATAGGTGCGCCGAAGATCTCATAGCGCACCCCGGCGTTCACCGTCAGCCGCGGCATCAGCTTCACATCGTCCTGCGCAAACACCGAAACGTCGTTGTAGCGCGTATCGCGGCGATAGATCCCACCCCCTGCGAACGATGTCGTCACATTGCTCGATCCGATCGGGCTCCCATTCTGATCCGCGCTCATGCCCAGCAGGAAGTCGCTGAATGTGCTGATGTCGAGCAGCCCATCCGTCGTGAACGGAGCATCTTCGTCCACCTGGTGCCGCTTGAACTCTCCCCCCAACCGCAGGTTGTGTCGTCCGCGCGTGAGCGAGACTGTGTCTTGCCACACAAACGTATTTGTCACCTGCCACTGCGAAGGTGTGCCCGCGTCGCCTATCGTGAACAGTCCATCGATCGTCAGGCCCGGCGCTCCCGCCGTCGCACTCGCCACACCCGTCGGCGTGCCCTCGCCCACCGCCGATGCCAGGATTGGATTCTGTACCTTCGCTATCCCGTCGTACCGCGCAAATCCGATCCGCGCCACATTCACCAGCGTCGAACTGAAGATGTGCGTATCCCCCAGCACAAACAACGTATTCCGATCCAGCTCCTCGGTCCCCCATCCCGGTACATTCGCCGCCGAAGGAGAGAACGGCTTGGACGTCGGCGCGCGCGAGTAAAAGAACCGTCCCGAAACCGTGTTCTTCGCACTCATCACCTCATCCAGGTTCACCGCGAACTGGTCCTCGCGATAGTGCGCCGGGATGGCAAACGTCGATTGCCCCACCGGCAGAGCGCCCGTAGCTCCAGCCGGCAGCGTGATCTGCGGACTCGGTACTGCGAATCGCCCGTTGGCCAGCTTCGTATTCAGGATCGCGAGCGCTACCGGGTTTATATTCGACCCATCACACGCCACCTGCGTCCCACCCGCATGCGTCAGGTATCCGGCCAGCGGCTGTCCCGTCCCATCCACATGGCCCGCAGGACAGAACTGCGCGCCCAGCGTCTTCGCCGAGCGATCCTGCGTCAACAGCGGCAATGTCGCCGTCTGCTTGCCGCCCAGCCCATTCACCTCCGTCAATCCCTGGTATTCCAGGAAGAAGAACGTGCGACCCTTCAGCACCGGCCCACCGAGCGAGGCGCCAAACTGGTTCTGCTTCAGATCCGGCCTCGGTGCGCCCTCCTGCTTCAGGAAAAACTCATTCGCGTTGAACAGGTTGTTTCTCACGAACTCCCACGCGCTGCCATGAAATCGGCTCGACCCCGCCTTGGTGACCAGGTCTACATTCGCGCCCGAGCCACGCCCATACGCCGCATCGAAGTTCGCCGTCTGTACGCGGAACTCCTGGATCGCATCCGGCGCCGGAATCGCCGTCCCTACCTCTTCGTTATCGTTCGCGGCCGAGTTCTGCGCCAGGTTGTTCGCATCGATCCCGTTGAACTGGATATTGTTCGCCGTCGTCTTCCCACCGTTCGCCGCTACGTTCTGGGTCCCGTGCCCCAGCTCCGCCGCGTTGGGCAGCGGCACAGAAACACCCGGCGAAAGCCCCAGGATCTGCGTGTAGTTGCGATTCGAAAGCGGCAGCGACCCGATCGCCGTCTCATCCACCAGCCCGCCCAGCGTGGAGCTCTCCAGTTGCGCCACCTCTCCGCCTTCGCTCACCTGCACCGTCGTGCTCGCCGTCTCCACGCGCAGCTTCACATTCACCGTCCGCGTCTCGCTGGCCGTCACCTGCACCTCGCGCTGCACCGCCTCCGCAAATCCACTGGCCTTGATGCGTACCGTATACAGCCCCGGCGTCAGCAGCGGCACCCGGAAGCTCCCCTCCGCATTCGTGCTTCCCGCGCGCGCGATTCGCGTAGCCTCATTCACAGTCGTCACGTCGGCGTTTGCCACCGCGCGGCTCGCAGGGTCGGTCACCATACCGCTGATCGCTCCCGTCCCGGGCGTCTGCGCCACAGCCCTCAGCAGAGCGCAAGTCATCACCGCGATCAGAAACAACGCGCGTTTGCTGCAAGCCAGGCAGTCTCTCAAGCCATCACCTCATCTCAGACGATGGGCTTGAGTATCGGCACAACGCCGCGGCCACTTGTTACCGCTTTGTCACTTCTTTGTATGGATCTCTTCCGGTTCGTCGCCTCTCTCCACCACCCCCAACGCTCTACTCACCCGCACAGCCCACTGCCTCTGCGTCCTGCTCCCGGCTGTTCCCATCAAATCGTCACAAGGATGTCGGCCGGAGATCCCGTCATGCAGCGCCCACTGTCTCTTCTTCTCGCGTTCCTCGCCGCGCCTCTCCTCGCGTCTGCCCAGACCCGCTCGCCCGAAACCCTCCGCCTCGACGCCATCATCCCCCTACGTGATGTGGCGGGCCGCATCGACCACCTCGCCCTCGACCTCCAGGGTCAGCGGCTCTTCATTGCCGCCCTCGGCAACAACTCTCTCGTGGTCCTCGATCTCAAAACCGGTCAGCGCCTCCGCACTATCACCGACCTCCCAGACCCCCAGGGCGTCGCCTTCGTCCCCTCCACCAACAGACTCTTCGTCGCCAACGGACACGACGGCTCGGTCCGCCAGTTCGACGCCTCCACCTGGCGCCTCCTTCAGATCCTTCCCCTCGGCGACGACGCCGACAACCTGCGCTTCGATCCCACCGACAACCATGTCTTTGTCGGCCACGGGCAAGGCTCTCTCAGCGAGCTCAACCCGCACGGCGCCACAGTCGCTTCCGTCCCTCTCGGCGCCCACCCCGAGTCCTTTCAGCTCGAACGCACCGGCCCGCGCATCTTTGTCAACGTGCCTGCACTGCACACGGTCGCCGTGATTGACCGCATCAGCCACACTGTCATTGCCTCATGGCCCCTGGGCGAGCTCCAGGCCAACTTCCCCATGGCCCTTGACGACGACGATCACCGCCTCTTCATCGTCACTCGCCAGCCCGCGCGCATGGTCGTCTTCGACACCGACACCGGCCGCCAGATCCTCACCCTTCCTTCCGTTGAAGATTGCGATGACATCTTCTACGACCAGCGCCATCACCGCCTCTACGCCATCGGCGGTGAAGGCGCGATCGCCGTCATCGCACAGCACGACCCCGACCACTACGAGGAGGTCGAACGCCTCAAGACCGCTCCCGGCGCCCGTACCGGTCTCTTCTCCCCCGAACTCAACCGTCTCTTCGTCGCCGTCCGTCGCCACGGCTCCGAGCCCGCCGAGATCCGCGTCTACCGCGTCCCCCGCTAGCCTCACCCATCGCACCTGCGATCATAGGCAGATACCCGGACCGCGGGCCTCGGACACTTACCGCCCATGATCATCGCCAGCTGGAACGTCAACTCTATCCGCGCCCGCCTCGATCACGTCACAGCGTGGCTCGACTCGCATCGCCCCGACGTCCTCTTCCTCCAGGAGCTCAAGGGAACGGAGTTCCCCACCGAGCACTTCCGCTCCCTCGGCTACAGCAGCGCCGCCGTCACGCAGAAGTCCTACAACGGCGTCGCCATTCTCTCCCGCGCCCCGCTCACCATCGTCAGCACCACCCTGCTCGGCGACGAAGCCGACAGCCACGCCCGCTTCCTCGAAGTCACCGTCGACGACCTCCGCCTCGTCAACATCTACCTGCCCAATGGCAATCCCATCGGCACCGGGACGTTCGACTACAAGCTCGCCTGGATGGACCGTCTCGCCGTCCAGATGCGTCTCTGGCTGGACAGCGGCATCCCCACCCTCATCGGCGGCGATTTCAACGTCATCCCCGAAGACATCGACTGCCACAAGCCCGCTTCCTGGGTCCGCGATGCCCTCTTTCAACCCGAGCCCCGCTCCCGCTACCGCGACTATCTTTCTCTCGGCTACGTCGATGCCTTCCGCGCCCTCCATCCCGGCCAGGGCGGCCACTTCACCTTCTGGGACTACTTCCGCCAGGCCTTCGAGCACAACCGCGGCATCCGCATCGACCACTTCCTGCTCTCACCCTCGCTCGCCGGTCGACTCGAGTCGTGCGAAATAGACAAAGGGCCTCGCACCCTGCCGAAGCCCTCTGACCACACCCCCATCGTCCTGACCCTGCGCTAGCCTCTCCGGCCATCGCCCGCTCCCGCCTTCAGCAGGCTGAGATCTGGTGCAGCACCTGTGGCTGCAGCACAGTCAGCGACACCCCCCGCATCTGGATCAGCCCATCCTTGCGGAACCGGCTCAGCGTGCGCGTCACCGTCTCCCGCGACGTCGCCGTCATCGATGCCAGCTCGTCATGCGTCAGCGACATCGTGATCGTGTCCGTGCGGTGATCCTCCCTCTCCCTTCCCACCCAGTCCAGCAGCAGACATGCCAACCGCCCCGCCGGGCTCTCCGGCAATGCAATCCGTCGCGCCTCTTCAAACGCCGCCCGATACTCGTCGGCCAGTGTCTTTGCTGCCGCCACCGCGGCCTGCGGATACTGCTCCATCAGCTCTTCCAGCGAGCGCTTTCGCAGTACTCGGACCCGGCACGGCTCCAGCGCCTCCGCCGTCGCCTCGTGCGTCTTCTCTGCCAGCGCCGCGCTCAACCCCAGCACCGATCCTCCGCCTGCAATCCGCAGAATCATCCTTCGCCCCTCGCGTGAGCTCGCCGAGATCTTCATCTTCCCGGAGCACAGCACAACCACCGCGTCGCACCGGTCGCCCTCGCGGAACACCACCGTCCCTCGTGGATACTCCATCGCCACCGAGTTCGCCGCCAGGAACGCGCGCGCGTCCTCCGGCAGGTTGCAGAACGCATGCTTCTGATGCATCGGGCAGTCGGGGCATGTCGAACTCAGGCAGTGAGACATGGGGGAAGTTCCTCAGAACAAACTTCCCCTCGTACCTGCAAGCGCCGTACCAAAGTCCCACCCTTGTGATTTCCATCACTTAGCTCTGTGATCGTTCGCGCCGCTGCGTCATTTGGCGCAGCCCTGCGTCTCTCCACCCACCTGTCAGAGCGCAAATCCTGCCTGTTAGCATGTCTCCACCACGGCCTTCATGAGCGATCCTGTCCGTATCGTCATCATCGACGACCACAAGGGCAGCCTGGAGCTGCTCTCGGCCGCGCTCCGCCGCGACCACCTCTCCATCCACATCGCTTCCAGCCCCGCTGAAGGCCTCGAGCTCGTTCGCCGCATCCACCCCCGCCTCGTCATCACCGACCTCATGATGCCTGGCATGAATGGCCTTGAAGTCCTCAGCCACATCATGAGCTTCGACCCCACCATCGACGTCGTCCTCATGACGGCCCACTACACCACCGAAACCGCCGTCGAAGCCATCCGCGGCGGTGCCGCCGACTACCTCCAGAAGCCCCTCAAGATCCCGCTCCTTCGCGAGCGCATCGCCACCCTGCTCGCCTCCGCCGAGCGCCGCGGCCGCCTCGCCGCCGGTCCCGCTGCCCACGAGTTTCTCTTCGCCGGCATGAGCGCCCGCAGCGAATGCATGTGGGAGCTCTTCTCCCGCATCGAGCGCATCGCTCCCCACTTCCGCTCCGTTCTCATCGGTGGCCCCACCGGCTGCGGCAAGGACCTCGTCGCCGGCGCCCTCCACGCCCGCAGCGCCGCGCGCGGTCCACTCGTCGTCCTCAACTGCTCCGCCGTCAGCGAAACCCTCTTCGAAAGCGAGATCTTCGGCCACGTCCGCGGCGCGTTCACCGGCGCTGACCGCGACAAGATCGGCCTCTTCGAGCTCGCCAGCGGGGGCACCCTCTTCCTTGACGAAATCGGCGACATGCCGCTCTCCACTCAGGCCAAGCTCCTCCGCGCCGTCCAGAACCAGGAGGTCCTTCCCGTTGGCTCCGTCACCCCGCGCCGCGTCGATGTCCGCGTCATCGCCGCCACCCACCGCGACCTCCGCGCCGCCATCGCCAAAGGCGGATTTCGCGAAGACCTCTTCTTCCGCCTCTCCATGGTCGAGCTCCGCGTCCCGCCGCTCTCCGAGCGCACCGGCGACATCTCCCTCCTCGCCAGGTTCTTCACCCACAAATTCGCCGGCGAATACAACAAGTCCCTCAGCGGCATCACCCCGCGCGCCCTCGCCGTTCTTGAGAACTACTCCTGGCCCGGCAACGTCCGTGAACTCGAGCACGTGATCGGTCGCGCCTGCATGCTGGCCGACAGCGATCAGATCGACGTCGCCGATCTCCCCGAGCACCTCTTCCAGCGCACGCCCTCCACTCCCGGCTCCTCTCCGCTCGCCGATCAGGAGCGCCGCCTCATCGAGCGCGCTCTCGCCGACGCCCACGGCAACCAGTCGGTCGCCGCCCGCACCCTCGGCATCGGCCGCGACGCCCTCCGCTACAAGATGCGCAAGTTCGGTCTGCTCTCCGCCTGAGCCGCGCCTCCTCTCCCGCTCATACGCTCCCGTCTGACCCGTGCCCACCCATGTGACCGAGATCACATCCCGCCCCCGCGAGCGCTTTCTATCCTGCCCCCGCGCAGTCCGGAGGAACTCATCATGGCGTCAGCCACCACCCCCCTTAATCCCGCAGCTCCCGCGTTCCCCCACCGGCAGACCCGCCGTGCACCTCCGGTTCGGAGACCCTGGGTGCCTCCTGCGATCCCCAGCCCGCGCTCTCCCGCAACATCCTGCTCTGCACCGACTTCTCCCTCGCCTCACGCGCTGCCCTCCGCACCGCCGCCACCTTCTGCAAACCCGGCCTCACCCGCCTCACCGTCCTCCACGTCTGCGAGTTCGGCCCCATCGCCGTCACCACCGACGAAGGCATCGAGCAGGTCGCCGAGCTCATGCGCAAGCAGTACGCCAACCTCTCCTCCGTCGTCCTCGAGCTCCGCGCCCTCGGCGTTGAAGCTCAGCCCGTCTTCCTCGATGGCAGCGCTCCTCGCGTCATCCTCAGCGAAATCCAGCGCCGCCGCATCGACCTCGCCGTCCTCGGCACCAGCGCCCACAAAGGCGTCGAGCGCCTCATCTTCGGCTCCACCGCTGAATCCGTCTTCCGCAAAGCTCCCTGTCCCGTGCTCACCGTCGGTCCGCTCATGCGCCCCGCGGTTCCTTCCATCCACCCCGGCCCCATCCTCTTCGCCACGGACTTCGGCGAATCCTCCATCGCGGCCCTGCGCCACGCCGCTGCCCTCGCCGCCGGCAAGCAGGTTCCGCTGCACTGCATCCACGTTCTTCCCCTCCATAGCGAGCGCCGCCCCTCTTCCGCGAGTCCCGCTGCCGTCGCGAACGCACTCACCCAGTTCGTCGCTACCTTCGTTCCCGCGGGCGTGCAGACCTCCTCCCACATCCTTTACGGCACCGACGTCCCGCAGTCCGTCGTCACCCACGCGGGCACCCTCGGCGCCGAGGTCATCGTCCTCGGCGTGCGTCGCAAGCCCGGCCTCTCCACGCACCTTCCGCCGCAGCGCACCTACCGCATCATCATGACCGCACCCTGTCCCGTGCTCACACTCTCCTGCGAACAGAAGACCCCCATCGCCTTCGCTTCCGGCTCTTCCTAGAGCTTCCATAACGTCAGAGCTTCCATAGCTCCATCCGCACATCACCCGTACCTCGCCACCAGCCCGGCAGCCGCACGCTCCCGGCTGCGCTGACATCTGCGTCAAAAACTTCCGCTATAGTTTTGGCAGCGTGACCCGCTCATCGCCCACGCCAATCGCGGCCCTGCGCAGCCGCCGCGTCGCATCGCCAGCCGAGACAATGCAAGCGAAACAGAACACTCGAAGCCAAAGGAGATGGAAACGTCCGGGCCGCCATGAGATCCCTCCTTCGCACGCTCCTCACAGCGGTCTCGCTTCTCTCTTTGTCATCCGCAATGCCCCTCCACGCGCAGGCGCCGCTCACCCCGGACGCCACCGCATCCTCCTCCCCGCTCACCGTCTCCGTGGTCGTTGCCGACGCCGAAAAGAACTTCCCCTCTGTCCAGATCTCTGAGGAAGAGCTCAACGCCTCCGCCGCCGGCATCGCGCTCGCCCGTACCGCCTACCTCCCCCGCGTCGACGCCCTCGCGCAGTTCAACCGCGCCACCCGCAACAACGTCTTCGGCGCGCTCCTGCCCCAGCCCATCATCCCGTCAATGTCCGGCCCCGTCATCGGCACCAACAACGGCGGCTCCGTCTGGGGCAGCGCCACCGGCGTCCTCGTCGCCTGGCAGCCGTTCGACTTCGGTGCCCGCCACGCCTCCGTGCAGGCCGCCACGGCCGCTCGCGACCGCGCCTCCGCCGCCCGCCAGCGCACCCAGCTCGAAGTAGCTACAGCCTCCGCCGACGCCTTCCTCACTCTGCTCGCCGCCACCCAGACCCGCGCCGCCGCCCAGGCCGCCGTCGACAACTGGGAGACCCTCCGCCGCAGCATCCATGCGCTCACCGCCGCCCAGCTTCGCCCCGGCGCCGACGAGTCCCGCGTAGAAGCCGAGAAGGCTGCCGCCCTCACCCAGCTCGCGCAAGCCGACGAAGCCGTCGAGATCAGCCGCGCTACCCTCACGAAATTCCGCACCCCTGCACCCGCACCATCCGCGGACACCCCAGCCCCCGGCCGCCTCCTCACCGAACTTCCCTTGCTCCCCGACGAAGCCGCGCCCTTCCGCAGCGCACAAACCCCCGCGGCTGCCGAGCAGCGCGCCGCCATCGCTCAGTCCGCCGCACAACTCCACGCTATCGAGCGCTCTTGGGTCCCGCAGTTCAACCTCGAAGCCGCCGCCTACGCCCGCGGCACGGGAGCCCTCCCCGATGGCACCCGCCTCCCCGGCGCCAATGGCCTCGCCCCCACCACCGGCAACTTCGCCGCCGGTGTCAACATCACCTTCCCCCTGATGGACTTCGCCAGCCTGCATGCTCGCGAAGCCGCGCAGACCGCCAACCTTCACTCCGCCCAGGCCGGCGCAGACCTCACCGACCGCAATCTCCAGGAGCAGTTCGCCCAGGCCAAAGCCACGTTGCACGCCAGCCAGATCATCGCGGCCAACACCCCCGTGCAGCTCAACTCCGCCCGCACAGCGCTGGCACAGGCTGACGCCCGGTACAAGGCCGGCCTCGCCCCCGTCGACGACCTCGCGCAGGCTCAGCGCCTTCTCGTCGCCGCCGAGATCGACGACGCCCTCGCCCGCCTCAACATCTGGCGCGCCTTCCTCCGCCTCAGCTACATCCGCGGCGACCTCACACCTTTCCTGCAGGAGGCGTCCCGCTAACCCATGCGCCTCGTTTTCGCCGCCCTCAGCCGCCCGCTCACCGTCATCGTCGCGCTCATCGCCATCCTCGGCGGCTTCATCCTCGCGCTCGGCCGCATGCGCACGGACATCTTCCCCCAGGTCGGCAACCCGGTCATCTACGTCGCGCAACCCTACGGCGGCATGAACCCCGCCCAGATGGAAGGCTTCCTCACCTACTACTACGAGTACCACTTCCTCTACATCACCGGCATCCAGTCCGTCGACAGCAAGAGCGTCCAGGGCGCCGCCCTCATGAAGCTCACCTTCCGCGAAGGCGCCGACATGCAGCAGGCCATGGCCGAAACCGTCGGCTACGTCAACCGCGCCCGCGCCTTCATGCCGCCCGGCACCGTCCCTCCCTTCATCACCCGCTTCGACCCCGGCAGCGTTGCCGTCGGCCTCCTTCTCTTCACCAGCAGCAGCCACACCCAGGGCGAGCTCCAGAACATCGCCCTCAACCAGGTCCGTCCGCTCTTCGCCACGCTGCCCGGCGTCTCCGCCCCTCCACCCTTCGGCGGCAACCAGCGCACCATCGTCGTCACCCTCGACCCCGACAAGCTCAAGCAGTACGGCATCTCGCCCGAGCAGGCCATCTCCGCCGTCTCCACCGGCTCCGTCGTCACCCCGTCCGGCAACCTCTACGACGGCTCGCTCAACCGCATCGTCCGCACCAACAGTACCCTCGGCCCCGAGCTCGGCGAGCTCCTCTCCACGCCCCTCCACCCGCACACCGGCGCGAACATCTACCTCCGCGACATCGCCTCGGTCGAGAACGGCACCGACATCGTCACCGCCTACGCCCACGTCGATGGCCGCCGCACCGTCTACATCCCCGTCACCAAGCGCGCCGACGCCTCCACCCTCGCCGTCATCCGCGCCGTCAAAGACGCCATCCCCAGCTTCAAGAAGGTCATGCCCGACGATGTCGACGTGCAGCTCGCCTTCGACCAGTCCGGCTACGTCTCCAACGCCATCTCCGGCCTCGTCCGCGAAGCCCTCCTCGGCGCCGTCCTCACCGGCCTCGTCGTCCTCATCTTCCTGCGGGACTGGCGCGGCGCCTTCATCGTCGTCGCCAACATTCCCTTCGCCCTCTTCGCCGCCGTCCTTCTCCTCTGGGTCACCGGACAGACCATCAACATCATGACTCTCGGCGGTCTCGCCCTCGCCGTTGGCGTCCTCGTCGACGAAGCCACCGTCGAGGTCGAAAACATCCACACCGAGTTCGAACCCGGTGTCTCCCGCGCCCGCGCCGTCCTCGAAGCCTGCCGCCGCACCGTCCTCGCGCGCCTGCTCTCCATGCTCTGCGTGCTCGCCGTCTTCCTCCCGTCCTTTTTCATGAGCGGCGTCGGCCGCCAGCTCTTCGTCCCGCTCTCGCTCGCGGTCGGCTTCGCCATGATCGCCTCCTACCTGCTCTCCAGCTCCCTCGTCCCCGTCTTCGCCACCTGGTTCATGTCCGAAGCCCACAGAAGGGAAGAGCAGGCCGGCTTCTTCGGCAAGCTCCGCTCTCGCTACGACACCCTCCTCGACCGCATCCTCGCCCGCCGCTCCGCCGTCATCCTCGGCTACTTCGCCGTCACCGCGCTCATCCTCCTGCTCGTCGCCCCCCGCCTCGGCACCGAAATCTTCCCCGACGCCAACGGCCCCGTCCTCCGCCTCCGCCTCAAAGCCCCCGTCGGTACCCGCATCGAGCAGACCGAGCCCCGCATCCTCGAAGCCCTCGACCTCATCCGCTCCACCGTCGGCCCCTCGCACGTCGACATCACCTCCGACTACATCGGCGTCCAGCCCTCCAGCTATCCCGTCAACCTCATCCACCTCTTCACCAGCGGTCCCGAAGAGGCCATCGTGCAGGTCCAGCTCCACCCCGGGCACCCTCCCAACGAGCAGCTGCGCGAATCCCTCCGCTCCGCCTTCGCACAGCACATGCCCGACCTCAGGCTCTCCTTCGAAGCCGGCGACCTCGTCCAGCAGGTCATGAGCTTCGGCTCCCCCACGCCCGTGCAGATCGACGTCCAGGGCGTCGACCTCGACCAGGACTACGCTGCCATCGCGAAGATCCAGGCCGAGCTCTCCAGGCTCTCCTTTCTCCGTGACCTTTCCGTCGTCCAGTCCCAGCACTACCCCACCGCCGAGATCACCATCAATCGCGACTACGCCGGCCAGTTCGGACTCACGTTGGCCGACGTCACCAACTCCCTCGTCCCCGCCACCGGCTCCTCCCGCTTCATCGCTCCCAACTACTGGCGCGACCCCCGCACCGGCAACGCCTTCCAGATCCAGGTCCAGCTTCCCCCCAGCCGCATGCAGGGCCTCGCCGCGCTCTCCACCCTTCCCGTCAACCAGCCCGGCCAGCTCCAGCCTCAGCTCGACCAGGTCGCCACCCTTGCCACCGGCTCCATGCCCGAGATGATCGAGCGCTTCAGCGGACAGCGCGTCGTCAGCCTCACCGCCAACCTCCACGGCATCGACCTCGGCGCCGCCCAGGCGCAGATCCAGCAGGCCCTGGCCCGCGTCAGCGGCATTCCCAAGACCTCCACCGTCGTCCTCCGCGGCCAGATCCCCGCATTGCAGGAGACCACCTCCGGCCTCCGCACCGGCCTCCTTCTCGCCATCGTCGCCATCTTCCTCCTGCTCATGGCGAACTTCCAATCTCTCCGCCTTCCCCTCGCCATCCTCTCCACCGTCCCCGGCGTCCTCGTTGGCGTCGTGCTCATGCTTCTCCTCACCGGCACCACGCTCAACCTCCAGTCCTTCATGGGCGCCATCATGGCCGTCGGCATCTCCGTGGCCAACTCCATCCTCCTCGTCACCTTCGCCGAGCAGGCCCGCCACGCCGCCCCCGCCACCGCCTCGCCCGACATCCTCCACGCCGCCCGCCACGGCGCCCTCAGCCGCATGCGCGCCATCCTCATGACCGCCACCGCCATGATCGCCGGCATGCTTCCCATGGCCATCGGCTTCGGCGAATCCGGTGCCCAGACCGCCCCCCTCGGCCGAGCCGTCATCGGCGGCCTGCTCTTCTCCACCCTCTCCACCCTCCTCGTCCTGCCCGCGATCTACGCCGCTCTCCAGCGCCGCGCCGCTGCCACCTCCAACTCCCTCAACCCCGAAGACCCCGCGAGCCGCTTCTATGCCCACTCCTAGCCCGGCGCTTTTCATCGCCCTCACCGCTCTCGCCCTCGGCGCCTCGCCTGCACACACCGTCGCGCAAGGGCAGGGAAGCGCCCCACACATCGAGCTCGCCCACGTCGAAAGCCGCCCCCTCACCCGCTCCACGCCCCTCACCGCCGAGCTCCAGCCCTTTCTCCAGACCGACATCGAAGCCCGCGTCCCCGGCTACGTCGAGCGCGTCCTCGTCGACCGCGGCTCCCACGTCCGCCGTGGCCAGCTCCTCCTCCAGCTCTCCGCCCCCGAGATGGCCGCCGACACCTCCGCCGCCTCCGCCTCCGTCCACGCCGCCGAAGCCGACCTCGCCGCCGCCGAAGCCCAGGCCGCCGCCGCCGCCAGCACCTTCGCTAAACTCACCGAAGCCGCCAAGACTCCCGGCGCCGTCGCCGGCAACGAGCTCCTCCAGGCCGGGAAGGCTCAGGAAGCCGCCGACGCCCTCGTCGCCAGCCGCCGCGCCTCCGTCCGCTCCGCCACCGACCGCCTCCACGCCACCGGCGCTATGCAGTCCTACCTCCGCATCACCGCTCCGTTCGATGGCGTCATCACCGACCGCCTCGTCCACCCCGGCAACCGCGTCGACGCCACCGGCCACCAGCCGCTGCTCAAGCTCCAGCAGACCACTCGCCTCCGCCTCGTCGTCCCCGTTCCCGAGTCCTTCACCGGCGCCATCGCCCGTGGCAAAGCCGTCAGCTTCCACGTCCCCGCCCGCCCCGGCAAAACCTACACCGGCACCATCGCCCGCATCCCGAATGCCCTCGACCCCCAGAGCCGCGCCATGATGGTCGAGCTCGACGTCCGCAACCCCGACGCCACCCTCGCCCCCGGCATGTACCCCACCGTCGACTGGCCGGTCGCCGCCGGCGCCCCCGCGCTCTTGGTCCCCTCCACCGCCGTCGTCTCCACCACCGAGCGCACCTTCGTCATCTCCGACACCAACGGCCACGCCCACTGGGTCAACGTCCGCAAAGGCCCCGCCGCCGGCGACCAGATCTCCGTCCAGGGCGACCTCTCTCCCGGCCAGCCCATCGTCAAACGCGCCACCGACGAGATCCGCGAAGGCACCCCCCTCCGCTAATCCCTCCTTCGACCGAAACCCACGGCTTACCCGTTCGTCCCCGGCGTCGTCCCCGTCTCCCCCGGAGACGACGGATTGATCTGCTGATCCTGCTTCTCCGGCGTCTTCGACGTCACCTTCGTCTCTCCCGTACCCGCCGTCCCCGGATTCTCCCCGCCATACCCTGAGGGCTGCGCCTTCGCATCCCCGCGATCTCCCGGCATCGTTCCCTTCGCGTCGTTCGTCTCACCGTTCGCCATCATCCCTCCAGAAATCCGTCTCCCTCCTTCGATGCCGCCCTCAACGACAACGGCGGGGGACGCTCACGCGCCCACCGCCGCCGAAGGTCCAACCGTATTCTGTTACTTCGCTGCCGTGGCCGCCGCTGCCGCCGGCTGCGCCTGCACCGCCTCGATATCCAGCTCGATCTTCACGTCATCGCCCAGCGCCGCATCTCCGCTCTTTAGCGTGCCGTTCCAGCTCAGCCCAAAGTCCTTGCGGTTCAAGGTCGTTGTCGCCGTAAACCCGCGATGGATGCTCTTGCCATCGTTGCCCACCTGCTCCTTACCCGGCGACTCCAGCGCCAGCGTCACCGGCTTGGTCACCCCATGCATCGTCAGGTCGCCCGTCAGCGCATAGCCCGACCCATCCTTCTTCACGCCCGTGCTCTTGAACGTCATCGTCGGGTACTTTGCCGTGTCGAAGAAGTTCGCGCTCTTCAGATCCGCGTCCCGTCTCGCGACACCCGTATCCACCGTCGTCACGTCGATCGTCGCGTCTACCGCCCACTTCGTCGGATCGCCCGGATCGAAGCGAATCGTCCCGCTCACCCCGCGAAAGCTCCCACGCACCGTGCTGATCGCCATATGCTTGATCGCGAAGTTCGCATCCGAGTGCGCCTTGTCGATCGTCCAGTCGTGCACCTGTGCCGCCGCCATGCCCGCACCCGCGGCCAGCGCCGCCGCCAGCATCCATGTACCCTTCATCCACCTAGCCGTCGTTCCCATACGTTCTCCCTTACAACCAAAAGTCCCGGTCAAACCCTCGCCCGGGCAATACCTTCTTTGCCTGGCCTGTTGTAATCTCTTCCGAAATCTATCCGTTCTGCGGCCCCGACGCCAGCGCATTGCATGTCGTC
>DATLMQ010000302.1:0-4754 GCA_035537215.1 Acidobacteriaceae bacterium | reverse complement strand
CTGTGATCTCTTCGTTGAAGGTGCTGGCGACCCGGTCGCGATGATGTTGTCTTGCTCGTTGCTCAGGCATGGGTGACTGTGCAGGATAGCACTCCTGAGGCCGAAGCGAAATTGGCTCAGTCCAGCGTTTCCAGCGGTACGTTACTTTCGATATACGAATCCAGGATCTCGCAACCGAGCCCGGTACCCAGCCGTCGGGCCGCCGCCTCTACCTCCCTCAGCTGTCCGAGCAGATAGCTGCTAGACGCCGAGATCGCAGCAACCCCCAGCGTTGCCCGGTTCCAGACCAGAGCCTCGTCCAGTTCTGCGACAGATATGTTGAAGCCATGCCTCAACTTGTCCTTGATCGACCGCACTACATGCCGACGGTCCTTTAGCGACTGCGCATGTTCAATTCCTAGCTCCAGGGTCAGCGTAGCGACAGGCATGTCTGCGAGCCTACACCGCGTTCCGCTCCGGAGTAGGCAGCATATTGGCTGCGGAAGCAGTCCGTCTGGCTGGCAATGCTATAACCGGCAGTAGTACCCGCTGTCGATCCTCCACAGGAGATGGAATGTCCCATTCCCGCAGAGATTTCCTCGCCCAAGGCTCCCTCGGTCTCCTCGCCACGGCGCTCGCCCCCGCAGTCGATGGAGCCAGCATCATGGACCCGCGGAACCCACCCCAGGCTGCCACCCCCGGAGCCACACCCGCTTTCGGCACCTCGCCCAGAGTTGGTCCCGCCGTCTCGGCGGATACCTTTGCTGAAGCCGAGAAGCTCGTCCAGGTCACCCTCTCACCCAAGAACCGCGCCCAGGCAGCAGGGAACTGGGAGCATTCGATGGCCGCCCTATTTGAACGCCGCAACGGTCCCCGCAGGATCGAGCTAGGCTACGCGGACGCCCCTGCAACCGTCTGGGAGGCATTCATGGGGCCGCTTGGCACTCGCCCCACGCAAGCCCAGGGTGCTCCTACCCCGCAGCCTGCGTCCTCTCCGGGCCCGCTGCCTGCACAGTCCGAAGACATCGCCTTTGCTCCCGTCGCCCACCTCAGCGCCTGGATACGTACCCACCAACTCACTTCGGAGCGTCTCACGACGATTTATCTGGATCGCCTTAAGCGTTTCAACCCCAGCCTCAACTGCGTCATCACTCTCACCGAGGCTCACGCCCTCGAACAGGCCCGCAGCGCCGATCGCGAAATCTCATCCGGCCACTACCGGGGCCCGCTTCACGGTATTCCCTGGGGCGCCAAGGATCTCCTCGACACCGCCGGCATTGCCACCACCTGGGGCGCCGAACCCTTTCGCAATCGCACCCCTGCTAAGGACGGTGCCGTCACCGCGAAGCTGAACGAAGCCGGTGCCGTTCTCGTCGCCAAGCTCAGCCTCGGTGCCCTTGCCCTGAACGACGTCTGGTTTGGCGGCCAGACAGTCAACCCTTGGCTACCTGAGGAAGGTGCCTCCGGTTCGAGTGCTGGACCTGGCTCTGCGGTCGCTGCCGGCCTTGTAGGGTTTGCGATTGGTTCCGAGACTCAGGGCTCCATCATTAGCCCCTCCATGCGCTGCGGCGTTACGGGCCTCCGTCCCACCTTCGGTCGAGTTCCCCGCACGGGCTCCATGACCCTCAGTTGGACCTGTGACAAGCTGGGCCCCATGGCTCGCTCGGTCCAGGACACCCTCCTAGTTCTGAACGCCATTTCCGGCACGGACCCGGGTGACACCGCGGGTATCCCCTCCACCCCTGCCGATCTCATCCCTCGGTCCGTCAAGAGCTTCCGCGTCGGCTACATCCCCGGCTGGCTCAACCAGAACCCCGCCACAGACCTCGACCGCCACGCCCTTGATGTCGTTAAGCAGCTTGGCATGACTGCCGTCCCCGTCTCCCTGCCCGATTGGCCGTACGACTCCCTTAACATCATCCTCTTCGCCGAAGCCGCCGCCGCCTTCGAGAAGATCACTCTGGACAACGATCTCGACCAACTCAGGATGCAGGTCTCCGACGCATGGCCCAACACCTTCCGCCAGGCCCGCTTCCTCAGCGCCGTCGATTTTGTGCAGGCCGACCGCTTCCGCCGCAAGGTCGCCGCGGAAATGGCCCGGATCTTCACTGAAGTCGACCTCCTACTGGTCCCTTCTCTCCGCGATGAAGCCCTGGTAATTTTCAACTTCACGGGCCACCCCTCCCTTACGCTCCGCGCGGGCTTTGTCGAGGTCAGCGAAGCTCGGAGCGACTGGGCCCCCGACCCCGCCCATCCGCTCCCAAAGTTCTCTCCACCCCGGCGGGTTCCCTACGGCGTCACCCTCATCGGTCGTCTCCTCGACGAGCAAACCCTCGGACACGCTGGCATGCTCCTCGAGCAAGCCTTCAACGTCGCGCACGAGCGCCCTTCAGGCTTTTGACCGCTCGGCAGTCGCAAGCAGTTCGTTAGTGTCCTGCCCGTACGAAGTTGATGGTCAGATCCACTAGATGGGTGTTCGTATCCGCTGCGGCCTGAAACAATGCCGTGTACGGCGATAGCGCTCGCAATGCCGTGTTGTTGTTCAAAAAGTTTGCGGCATATAGCGGGTCGTACACCGCACCGGGCTGCATCGTCCATCCACTCTGGAAATCCTTTTGCGCCTCCGGCGTCAGGTGCATTGGGATCACAGTGCGCAGGTGATATACCTCGCCCGGCACTATCTGTAGCGAATAGCTCACCGTATGTGCGGCAGCGTCCTCGTGTGAATGTGCGTCCACATACGCGTCCAGATATCCTTGCCGCAGATACGCATTAACGATCGCTTGCTCGGTTCCCAGCAGTGCTCCCTCCGATGCGACCTCGCCTCCATGCAGCTTCGCTTCATGCGTGAACGCATCCTGCGAGTACACGGCGGTGGGCTGCCATGTAAGCGAGCTGACATGGAACAACGCACCCAGTACAACGGTCGCATTCAACTTCACGACAAACCCGTCCGCGCTTGCTGAAACGCTGCGGCTCACTAATGCCAGTTGCGCATCCACGTATCCGGCTCCGCGCAATGGCGTTAACAGCAGATCGCTTGTGAGCGATCCACTCAGCCCCTCGTTATAGGCCGAACCTGTCACCTGCCGCAAAACCTTTTGCATCGGAGCCACAAACTCCGAAGGCATTCCCGTCAGCTCCGCCGAACCCAGCCGTACCGAGGGATCGTCCAGCCGGAACTCCCACGTCGCTACTGGATGCTGGCTGGTTGGCGCCACGGAGACATTTACCACCGTGCCCCTTACGCCCTTTTCGGCGAGCATGGAGGTCAGCGCTGCCGTTACACTTTCGGCCAGCGTGCCCGCCGGAGGAATCGCCTCTCGAAAAAGCGGCACCCGCTTCTCGAGCTCTGCGCGCAGCTCCGCCGGAGTCCACCACACCAGGTTCGTGAAGCTGGCCGGGACCATGAGCGCCGCCGGGACTGGCTTCAGGTCCATCACTACCGTGCGCGCCATGCCCATTCCGGTGAGCGATACCGACGCATCCGCGAACACCCCGGTATCGAGTAGGTTTTGCGCCGCGCGTTGCAGGCTTTTTTGATCCAGAGCCAGCCCGGGCTTCAGCCCGCTTACCTGCAGCACCTCAGCGTCTGTAAAGGGAGCCGCGCCATGGATTCGCAGTCCGGCAACGGAGTACTGGGCGACCGCGGACGAACTGGTCAAAACGGCCAATAGGGCAAGCACACGAAAGCAGCGCATGGGTGGGTTGGCCAAGCATAGAGCCAGACCCGCTTACGTGGCAATTACAATTTCCGTGCGGTCGTACCAAAGATACGTCTACGCGCTCTCGACTTTGTTCTTCCATGGCGTAGCCGCCTCGAGCGCCCGGTTCACGTTCTGGATGTTTTCCACCCCGGTTGTGTTTAGCCACTCGCGGAACGCCGCCTCTCCCTGCCGCGCGTAGATCGGAATACCGTCTTTCCACGTCGCGCGCCCGCACAGTACACCGTTAAATGCCACGCCAGACTCCGCCGCCAGCTCCAGGGTCTCGATGAAAACCGGATTGGAAACGCCTGCGGAGAGATAGATGAAGGGAAGCGCGGTCTCCGCGGAGTCGCGGAATAACTGCAGGGCCTCCGAGCGTGTGTAGCCACTCTCGCCTTTATATGCCCTGGTACCCTGCACAAATTCCATCACGATTGGCACCTCGACCTTTAACACGTCGATGCCATATACGGGCTTCGAGAACTCGCGCATCGAACCCGCCACCACCTGTGGTTTCTTGCGCGCATACGCGACGGACTTCTCGTCCCCTCCGTCCACGTCATACCCCACAAACTCGCAGAAGAAGGGAATGTCGAACGCGCGACACTCGGCACCCACACGTTCGATGAAAGCATGCTTGACGTCATTCACCTCGGGTCGTTCGAAGGGGGTGTAGTACAGCAGAATCTTGATACAGTCCGCGCCGGCTTCGGCTAGCCGCGCCACGCTCCAGTGGTCCAGCAGATCCGGCAGGCGCCCCGGCGTCGCGGCATCGTAGCCCGTCTTCTCATACGCCAGCAGCAGTCCTTTGCCATGCCGCGCCTTGCTCGCGGGCAGGCCGAACTCAGGATCCAGCAGAATCGCCGAGGCGTGCTGCGTCAGGACGTCTGTCACCAGCGTTTTAAAGACTTCCAAGTCGTGCGTATCGGCAGACCCGCCGCGGGCCGATCCCAGTGACTTCTGCAGCGATCCACGCTGATCCATTGCGGCTGCCGCGATCACGCCTCGCGTATCCGACACAGCGTTCAGACCAGCCAGTTTCCCCGGTGTGAGCTTCATCTGATCCCT
>DATLMQ010000301.1:0-7599 GCA_035537215.1 Acidobacteriaceae bacterium | reverse complement strand
CGTCAACGACGTCTCCGGCCTGGAGTGGGATACGGCTATGGCAGACACCGTCGCCAGCACCGGCTGCGGTCTGGTCATGATGCACACCCGGGGACGTCCGCAGGAGTGGCGCTCACAGCCCCGGCTCGATCTCCCCGAGGTCCTCCCGCTGGTTTTCGCCGGTCTCTGCGACCGTCTGGTCTCCGCTGAAGCCGCCGGCGTCGAGAGCGACCGAATCCTCGCTGACCCGGGCTTCGGCTTCGGCAAAATCGACGCCGAGAACATGGCCCTGCTCGCCGGTCTCTGGCGCCTCCATCAGCTCGGCCGCCCCTTGCTTGTGGGCCTGTCGCGCAAAGGCTTTCTGGGCAAGGCGGTCAGCGCCGTTCAGAACGCCGATCTCCCTCCAGCCGACGCCCGCCGCGTCGCCACCGTGGCCGGAAACGTCGCCGCCATCCTCGCCGGCGCCCACGTCTTGCGTGTCCACGAGCTCCAGGCGGCCCGCGAAGCCGCCGCGGTGGCGGACGCCCTTCTGGACGCAGAAAATCCCTTCCCGCACCGTGCTTCCGGCCTGGAAACCTGATCCTCGCTCACCCTCGGGGTGCCGTCCGCTAGACCGTCATCAACTCTTTTTCTTTGGCTTTGAACAGCTCATCCACGCGCTTCACCTGGGCGTCGGTCAGCTGCTGGATCTCGTCGTTGGCGCGTTTCTCATCGTCCATCGAGATCTGCTTGTCCTTCACAGCCTTCTTTACCGTCTCGTTGCCATCGCGTCGGATATTGCGGATCGCCGTCTTGTGATCCTCGAGAACCCCGGCCAGCAGCTTCACCGCGTCGCGGCGGCGCTCCTCATTCATCGGCGGAATAGGCACCCGGATGATCTTGCCATCGTGCATCGGGTTCAAACCCAGGCCGGAGGTCCGGATGGCCTTCTCGATCGGCGCCACCAGGTTCTGCTCCCAAGGCTGCACCAGGATCAGCTGCGCCTCAGGCGCCGTAAGTTGCGCCACCTGCGAAAGGGGCACCTCGCTGCCGTAGTAGTCCACCCGCACCTGGTCCAGCATGTGGACCGAAGCCCGGCCGGTACGCACGCTCAAAAGGTTGGCGCGGAAGTCCTCAACGGCCTTGTCCATGCGCGTCTTCAACCCATCGTAGAGGCCCTTCAGCGCCTCGATGCCTGCCATGCCTGTCGCCATCGTCCTGCACTCCTCCTGCAATACAGACGCGATTCTACAGGCTCGCGTCACCCCCCGCAGGCGTTCCCCCTAAGCCCTTTTCCAGCCGGAACTTAACACCTTCGGTACACTAGAACGACACCTTTGGGGCCGTAATCCTGATTGACTCTGGCCATCCTTCGCCCGTATTCTGACATCACGTATTCAAGGCAGCACTGATGCCTGTCTTGAGCTTGGGCTCTCGAGCATCTGCAAGCCCCTCGAACGAACGACTCGATTGTCGCGGGCCACAGGTCCGGGGCAGAACAAGGAATGACTATGAAGAAAGCCATCCTGTCTGTTGCGCTTGCGATTCCACTAATCGCTGCTCTTCCGGCTCGCGCCCAGAGCGGTTGCGAAGATTCGCCGGAGAATCCCACACTGGTGTTGGCCGGCCTCGCCGGCGGTGTGTTTGCCGTTTCCTCCCTCCGCACTCGTCTGCGCGCTCGTCGCGCTCCCCGGCAGAAGTAGCCTGCGTCCCTTCCGGGACACAAGTTCTATCTAAGGCCACTTGGATTCCCTAGCTGAGTCCCGTCGCACGTCCTTAACCGCATTCACTTCGGACGTTGGCACCCGCACCGTGACTCCTCTCGTCGCGGTCGGGTTGGCCTGTCTTTGTGCCCTCGCCGGCCTGCTCACCATCTTCAGCTCCGTTCGGATGCTGTGGGTCATCTGGCGCACCGACGACCTCAAGTCCATGGGCCTGGTGGTCCCGTTCCTCTGCGCCGCCCTCATCCTCCGCGAGTGGCGCCGTCTCGGTTGGGAGACCGAAGGCTCCTGGTGGGGATTCGCCGTGCTGGCCATCTCGGCCGCGCTCATGTTTCTCCGCGACCAGACCCTCTTCATTGTCACGGTCAACAAGGACTGGCTGCTCCAGTTGCCTCCCTTGCCGTTGGTGGCGGTCGTCTACGCCGCAGGCATGGTGCTGCTCTTCGGCGGCAAGCGCCTGCTGCGCGCCGCCTGGTTCCCCGTGCTTCTGATGTGGGCCGTCATCCCCGTTCCCCAGACCTTCAGCCGCCGCATCGATCTTCCCCTGCAGCACGCCTCCGCGACCGTCGCCCGCGCCTTCGCTCACGCCCTCGGCCAGCAACTCACGCAGGACAAGCTGCGCCTGATGTTTACCCCCGAGTTCGGCATGTTCATCGCCCCCGGCTGCAACGGCATCCGTGGCGCTATCACGCTTGGCCTCGCCGCCCTCGTCGTCGCCTATCTTTACCGCTTCCGCTGGTTCGTCTTCGCTCCCGTGGTCGCCGGAGCTGTGCTGCTCGGCTACCTTTTCAACTTCCTGCGGCTGTGCCTTCTGGTGGTCTATTACAAGATCGCGCTGCCCTATCCCTGGCTGCAGCAGCGCGCCCGCGGTGCCGATTTCTGGATCGGCGGCACGCTCTTTGTATGCGCTCTGATCATCTTCTTCGCCTTCGCCGACCGCCTCCGCCGCGACCCCGCCGACGTCCGCCCCGAGCCCCCCGCCGAGCGTGCCCCATCCCGTCCGGCCCGCCCGTTCCTTCTTCGTGCCGCCGCCGTGCTCGCTCTCTCCGCCCTCTTCGGTGCCGAAGCCATCCACGCCCTGCACATGGAAGCCGCGTACAAGGCCAACCGCCCCGCCCCGGCCACACTGCCCGCCCGCATCGGCAGCTACACGCTCGTGCGCACCTGGACCGACACCATGCTCGAAGGCACCGTCGTCTATCTCTGGGGCGAGTACGTCGGTCCTCCCTCAGCCGGTGCACCCCCGCTGCACGTCTCTCTCGGCATCTCCCCCGTGCTCGGCGTGCATGACGCCGAAGTCTGCCACATCGCCCGCGGCGAAGATCCCGTCTGGCACGGCCAGATCGCCGCGTCCTCTCCCGGCGGCCCGATCGACCTCACCGCGGCCACCTACAATACCGGCGTCACGCAACGTCTTGAGGCCTCCACAGTCTGCGACGCCGGCTCCTGCCATCAGTACTCGCAGACCACGCAGCACGTCACGTTTCTCTATGCCCGGCCTCACCGCGACCTGCCCATGCAGTCCGATCGCACCCGTCCCATTCCGGTCCTGATCAAGGTGGAATCGCTCGACACCGTCTCCCCCACCAGCACCGTCCAGCCGCAGCTGGAAGCGGCCGTTCGCCAGTTCCTCGCCGAGACCAACCTCGTGCAGGTCATCACGCCCTACAGCGTCCGTTGAGCCTCTCCCGGGCTCGCGGCTCGCTCTAGGTCCGGTCAATCGCTATAATCGAGACTCCCGCCGGAAAGCGTGCAGGACAATAGCACTACAGCAGTGAGGGTGTGGTTATCTTTACCGGAAATCGAGTGAGCGCAAGCTCCCTGAACTGTACGTCCCAGCCTGTGCGCACGCGCTCGAGCCACTTCGCTCTCCGGCGTTCCCGGCTTGTTTTCTCGTTTCTTACCCTCCTGACCCTCTCCGCGGCGGCTCTTGGCAATAGCTCCCGTGCGACAGCTCAGGTGCAGGCGCGGCCCCAGTTCGACGCCGCCGCGGCCTCCGGTCCACAGATTCTGTGCCCCACGCAGGTCATCGGCAACCGCCGCATCCCCAAAGAGTCCATCCTCGCGCGCACCTATCTGCAACCCGGCGATGTCTTGGACCCCGGCGCTCTCGAGCAGACCTTCAACTCTCTCTGGAACACCGGCTACTTCGACGACGTGCGCATCGAGCGCGTCGATGAAGACCGCTGCATCCAGCTGCTGATCTACGTCCGCGAGAAGCCCACCATCCGCGAGATCAACTACAGGGGCCTGAACGCCGTCTCCGTCTCTGACGTCCTCGACCGTTTCAAAAAGGCCAAGGTCGGCCTCACCGTCGAGAGCCAGTACGATCCCACCCGCATCAAGCGCGCCGAGGTGGTCCTCAAGCAGATGCTCGGCGAGCACGGCCACCAGTTCGCCACCATCCGCACCGAAGTCAAGACCATCCCGCCCGCTGCCGTCGCCCTGACCTTCAACGTCAAGGAAGGACCCACGGTCAAGGTCGGCAAGATTGCCTTCCAGGGCAACCAGGCGCTCAGCAACCGCGAGCTGCGCTCCTCCATGCACTTCCTCAAGCCGATCGGCATTCCGCACTCGATCCTTCTCGAGAACCTCTTCCCGCGCACCTACGACGCCAGCAAGCTTGACGAAGACGCCGATCTCGTCCGCCAGGCCTATCGCAATCACGGCTATGCCAAGGCCAACACCGGCGAGCCGCAGACCAATGTGCGCAATGCGGGCGGCATCAACCCGTTCACGCTGCATCCCTCCAGGGGCAAACGCGTCGACATCCTGATCCCCGTCGAAGAAGGCCAGCGCTATCGCCTCGGCGGCATCAACTTCAGCAACAACAAGGCCATCACCAACACCCGCCTGCTCCGCTCGCAGTTCGCCATCAAGGACGGCGACTGGTTCAATGGCACGCTCTTCGGCAAAGGCCTGCAGGCCTTGCAGAAGGCCTACGGCGGTCTGGGCTATATCAACTTCGTGGGCACGCCCACACCACGCTTCGATGAGGCCAAAAAGCTCATCTTCCTCGATATCGACTGCGAAGAGGGCAAGCAGTTCTACGTCTCGCGCATCGAGTTCACCGGCAACACCATCACGCGCGACCGCGTCATCCGCCGCGAGCTCCTCGTCGAAGAAGGCCAGGTCTACAACAGCCAGCTCGTCGATCTCTCGCTCCTGCGCCTGAACCAACTCAACTACTTCGACACCCTCAAGACCGAGCAGGACGTCGAAACCCATCAGAACTCCGACGCCGGCACCGTCGACCTCCTCGTCAAGCTCAAGGAGAAGGGCAAGAACTCCATCGGCCTCAACGGCGGCATCAGCGGCCTGTCCGGTTCCTTCATCGGCCTCAACTACGAGACCAACAACTTCCTCGGCCTCGGCGAGACCCTCTCCGTCACCGCCAACATCGGCGACCTCTCGCGCAACCTCAGCTTCGGCTTCACCGAGCCCTACCTGCGCAACAAGCCCGTCTCGCTCGGCCTCCAGATCTTCACCAGCAAGTTCGACTACAACCCGGCCAAGAGCTACGCCATCGCCAACGGCCAGAGCTCCAACCTGACCAACGCGCAGCAGTCCCTGCTGACCAACTACAACCAGTCCTCGACAGGCCTCACGCTCTCCTCGAGCACCGCGCTTCGCAAGCTCTTCCGCCGCTCCGGCGTCGCCCGCGTCGGCATCTCCTACTCGCTCTCGCGCTCTGGCATCACGACGTTCAATGACAACACCCGCAACGTCTTCCAGACGCTCGCCTTCCGCTCCGGCATCGCCGGCCAGAACCAGCTGAACGGCATCATCACCTCCATGGTGACGCCCAGCTTCAGCTTCTCCACCCTCGACCGCGCCGTCGGTCCGCACTCCGGCAAGGACTTCAACGCCGCCTTGCAGTTCGCCGGCGTCGGCGGCAACACCAAGTACTTCGCTCCGACCCTCAGCTGGCGGCAGTTCTTCCCAATGAAGGGTCTGCGCGTCAACCGCGAGGGCCACAACGTCCTCGGCTACCGCGTCCTCTTCTCCAGCGTCTCCGGCTTCGGCGGCGAGGTCGCTCCTCCCTTCGCCCGCATCTACGGCGGCGGTGAGAACGACGTCCGCGGCTTCGACATCCGCGCCAGCTCGCCTTACACCTTCATCCCCACCCGCGTCCCATTCAACCTCAGCGGCGGCGATGCGCAGGGCACCACGCCTCGTGACCCAAGCAATCCGACCACCGGCACCAACATCCAGATTCCGCTGCCGGTCTATCGCCTCGCCTCCATCGGCGGCGACACCAGCATCACCTCCAACCTCGAGTACCGCATCCCCATCGTCAACCAGGTCACCTTCGACTTCTTCACCGACTTCGGCCTGACCTTCAACACCCAGAACTCGCAGCTCCGTCAAAGCGTCCTTGGCGTCTCCGCCCTGAACAGCTCGCTCTACGGCTGCCCGCATCTGGTCAACGGCAACTGCGTCGGCGGCACCTCGGTCAACTTCCCGCTCTCACTCCAGACCGTTCCCGGCACCAACATCGTGCCTCGTATGTCCACCGGCGCCGAGATCCAGGTGATCCTCCCCATCGTCAACGCGCCCTTCCGGATCTACTACGCCTACAACCCCCTTCGTCTCTTCCGCGACGTCCCGCAGCGCTTCGCCACCGACCCCGGCACCTTCAAGAACCTCTTCCCGTGGCAGGACGCTCCCGGCGCAGCCGCCTACAGCTACCAGCAGGCGGTCCAGTTCTACGGTGCCGACTACGTCCTCCGCGAGCCGCGCAAAACCTTCCGCTTCACCGTCGCGACCACCTTCTAACCCCACCTCTACACACGTAGACAAGGCCGGGCATCGCTGCCCGGCCTCTCTGTTTCCACCCCCGCAGCGTCTACCGCCCCACCGCCCCCTACTGCACGCTCGGCGCTCCAATGACCAGCTGATTCAGGATCTCCTGCACCACCACGATCCGCACGTGGATCCGTCGCGCCACGTCCGGCAGGAACTCCGCGATCACCGCCCCCGCCGGATCCGTCGCCAGCCCGATCGCCACCCTCTTTCCCGTGGAGCGGATGTCCCGCTGAATGCCCGGCACGTACAGATTCGAGAGCTCGGCACTGATCGGATACGTCAGCAGCGTCGCATAGTTAGGCATCGCGGAGCCATCGTCGCGTGACGTTACCACCGTGTGCGCCACCGCATGCAGCACTCGCCGCGAAATCGACGCCTCCGGCATCCGGTGATACCGCGGGTCCTGGTGCACCAGCGACGGGATGGCGTACGTCCCGAAGAACTCACCCTGCGCATCCTGCGCCAGGCCATACCCCATCAGCCGTCCAAACCCCGCGAACCCCGGTCCGTACGGCGAGTGCGCATTGGCCGCAACCGCGACCCCTGAGTATCCGGCGATCGTCATCAGGTTGAACGGGTCCACAAAATCCCGAACCGCCAGCAGGCCCTTCTGCTGCGAGCTCAACGCTCGCGGCCGCTTCGAGCTCACAAACGGCTGCAGCGGATTCTCCTCCAGGCAAGGCGGCGGCCCCTGGAGCGGCGGCGCCCCCGGACGGCTCCCCGGAGCGTAATCCTTGTCATGGCACGGCCGCAGTGCGCGCTTCGGGCGTACCAGCGTCACCGTCCCGCCCGGCGCCGCTCCCGTCTGCGGCTCCTGCGTGCTGGCCAGAAGCGTGCTGGGAGCATCAGGCAGCGCGGCCGCAACGGCGCTCTGCCCACTCGCCGCCCCGGTGACCAGTCCCATGCATCCCAGCAGCGCCGCTGTCGCCAGCGATCGGCGCCATCCGGCTCCGCAGATGCAATTCTGAGCCCTCAGACCATCCTCCAGCACGCTCATGGGCCTGTAAAAGACCCTAACCCGCGCCGAGGGAAACGGATGCGGTGAGCCCGGAATCACCCTTCCTGTTGGACGTCGCGCATGCCTCCGTGCCACGTCCTCCCGCCTACGGCT
>DATLMQ010000300.1:0-7265 GCA_035537215.1 Acidobacteriaceae bacterium | reverse complement strand
GATGTGCTGTCGCGGGGGTATGGGCGGCAGGGCAAAGGCATCGAGCGGGTGGCGGTGGATGCGATCGACGCGGCGCGGCGGTTTGGGGATGAGCCGGCGCTGATTGCCCACCGGACGGGCGTTCCGGTGTGGGTGGGGGCGAAGCGATTCCGGGTGGGGCAGACGGCGGAGGCGGGCTGGGCGCTGCATCAACGGGGGGTGCATCTGCTGGACGACGGGTTTCAGCATGCAAGGCTGGAGCGTGCGTTCGATGTGGTGCTGGTGACGGCGGAGGACCTGGAGGATGCTCTGCTGCCGGCGGGCAATCTGCGCGAGGGACTGCGGGCGCTGCGGCGGGCCGAGGCGGTGGTGGTGCGGGAAGACGAGCTGGAGGCGGTGAAGGCGCGGGTGTGGGCGCTGATGCCGCAGGGAGCGCAGATGTGGGTGGTGCGGCGGCGGCTGGAGTTCCCTGCCCCGCTGTTTGTGTTTGGGGCGGGGCTGCGGCCGGTGGCGTTCTGCGGGATCGCGCGGCCGGAGGGGTTTGCGGCGATGCTGCAGGCGAACGGGTGTGGGGTTGTGGAGACGGTCGCGTTCGGGGACCATCGCGCCTACACGGCGGCGGACGTGAACAAGATCGTCGAGGTGGCGAGGGGTTTGAAGGCGACGGGGTTTGTGACGACGGAGAAGGATGCGGTGAAGCTTTCGGCAGGCATGCGCGGGCAGCTGGAGGAGGTTGGACCGGTGATGGTGGTGGCGCTGGAGGCGGAGTTCGCGGATCCGGGCGCGGTGGTGCGGGCGCTGGAGGCGAAGCTGGGGGCACGGGCCTGATGGGGAGACGGGTGCTGATTGTGCGCGTGGGCGCGATGGGCGATGTGCTGCATGCGCTGCCGGGGGTGGCGGCGCTGCGGGCGGCGGAGCCGGAGTGTGGGATCGACTGGGTGGTGGAGCCGAGATGGGCTCCGCTGCTGGTGAATGCGGAGCAGAAGGGGCCGGTGGTGGACCGGGTGCTGCTGGCGGAGACGCGACTGTGGAGGTCGGCCCCGCTTTCTGGGGCGACGCTGCGGTCGATTGCGGGGCTGCGGCGGGCGATCAGGGCGGAGCGCTATGACGCTGTGGTGGACATGCAGGGGACGTTGCGGTCGGCGGTGATCGGACGGCTGGCGAAGGTGGAGAACTTTGCGGGGTATGCGGATCCGCGCGAGGCGGCGGCGGCGAGGATGTATCGGCGGCCGCTGAAGCGGCGCGGGACGCATGTGGTGGAGCAGGGTGTGGCGTTGCTGGGGGAGGCGTATGGGCTGACGCTGGAGCCGGCGGCGGTGATGCTTCCGGAGGAGGGGTGGGCGGAAGCGTGGGCGGAGGAGCTGGTAGGAACGCAGCGGGTGTGCGTGCTGGCGGCTTCGGCGGGATGGGGCGCGAAGCAGTGGCCGGCGGAAGGGTTTGGGCAGCTGGCGCGGGAGCTGCGGGAGGAAGGGTTCACGGTGATGGTGAATGCGACGCGGCGAGAGGATCCGGTAGCCCGGCAGGTGGCGGAGGCGAGCGGAGGCGCGGCGGAGGTGGTGGTGTGCAGCGTCGCCGGGCTGATGGCGCTGCTGCGCCGGACGGCGGTGCTGGTGGGGGGCGACTCGGGGCCGACGCACCTGGCGGCGGCGCTGGGGGTTCCGCTGGTGGGGCTGTATGGGCCGACGGATCCGGCGCGCAATGGGCCGTGGGGACCGGGGCCGAAGCGGGTGTTGCGGGATGCGGCGTCGGTGACGAGCTACAAGCGGAGGGCTGAGGTGGATCCGGGGCTGGCGCGGATGGAGGTGGCGGAGGTGCTGGGGGCGGTGCGGGAGGTGCTGGGCTGATTGTGGCGCTGGGTGTCGGGCTGGGTGTCAGCGATGGGTCTGCGACAATGGCGGGATGGCTGAGGGGTGGCGGGCGGCGCCGGGAAGATCGGAGGGAGCGCCGCGTTTTCAACGGCTGGCGAGGCGGGCGCGGGTGCCGCTGGGGTTTGTGACGGCAGCGGTGTTCCTGGTGTTTGCGCGGCCGAGCTGGGCATCGCTGGGGTGGAGCGTGCCGCCGGTACTGGCGGGGTTGTGGCTGCGCGGGTATGCGGCCGGGTATGTGAAGAAGAATGCGGAGCTGACGCGGACGGGGCCGTATGCATATACGCGGAATCCGCTGTACCTGGGGTCGATGTCGCTGGCGGCGGGGTTTGCGGTGGCGGCGGGGCGGTGGTGGCTGGTGGTGCTGCTGGTGGGGATGTTTCTGCTGATCTACGTGCCGACGATCCTGTCGGAAGAGACGTTTCTGCGGGGAGCGTTTCCGGAGTTTGAGGAGTATGCGAAGCGGGTGCCGCGACTGCTTCCGCGAGTGACGGCGGCGCGATTTGAAGGAGCAGGGGCGGAGGGCGGAAGCTTCTCGCCGGAGCGGTACCGGCATCACCGCGAGTACAATGCCAGCATCGGTGCGGCCGGCCTGTACGCAGCCCTGGCACTGCGGATTCTGTTGCTCCGCGGACGCCCGTGAACGCCACGGAGACGGTGATTTGAAGGTCTGGACGTGCTCGGCCGCAGTGGCGCTTGGTTTGCTCAGTGTGGCCGTGGGCCCCGGGATTGGACGGGGTGAGGCGCAGATTGCGGCGCGACCTGCCCCGGCTGGGCAGCGGCCGATTCCACCGCTGCAGGCTCCGATCAGCGGGTTCGAGTACCCGGTGCACGAGACGCTGACGTTTACGGTGGACTGGAGGGTATTTACGGCCGGGATTGCGGTCTTTCACCTGGACCAGGCGGGCGAGGTGGAGAAGCTGTCGGCGACGGCGGACTCGATCGGGGCGATCAATATGCTGTTTCCGGTGGTGGACCGGTTCCAGTCGGGCTTCGACCTGAAGACGGGGTGCTCGACGGGGTTCAACAAGCAGCTGCAGGAGGGCCGGCGGAAGATTGCGAGCGAGTTGATGTTCGACTACGCGCATGGCAGGCAGACGCAGAACGAGCGCAACCTGGTAAAGGGCACGGCGACGCACCGGGAGGCGAACATCCCGGCGTGCGTAACGGACTCGCTGGCCGCGATCTTTTATACGCAGTCGCAGCCGCTGAATGTGGGGCAGACGGTGTATTTTCCGCTGGCGGATTCGATGCGGACGGTGACGGTGGGGATGAAGGTGGAGGCTCGCGAAGAGATCAAGACACCCGCAGGGACGTTTCAGACCGTCAAAGTGCAAGCGACCGCCGATGAGGGTGTGGTGAAGAACCGTGGCCACATCTGGATCTGGTACACGGACGACCCGCGGCATCTGCCTGTGCAGATGCAAGCGCGCCTGTTCTGGGGGACGATTACGTTTCACCTCCAGTCGGTCGACTTCAAGTAAGGCACGGTCGGGAGACCGTAGCAGATAAGAGACGAGCATGAGTGAGCAGAGCGAACAACGAGACCGCCTGATAGATGAGGCGGCGGAGAGCCCGGCGGAGAACCTGGTGACGGTGTCGGTGTTCCCTGACCCGATGACGGCCAACATGGCGAGGATGGCGCTGGAGAGCGCGGGCATTACCTCGTTTATGCATGGAGAGAACGCGAACAGCCTGCTGCCGGTGGCGTTTGCGGCACGGCTGCAGGTGCGGCCGGAGGATGAGGCGGCGGCGCGGGCGCTGCTGGAGCAGGCCGACAATGCGCCGGACTCCGAGGAGAGTGTGACGGCGGCCGAGATGGCGGCCGAAGGCGAGGCGAGCTGACGGCCGAGAAGCCGCGGGCCGGCGGGGACGGGCGCGAGGTTGAAGAGGGCGCTCGGTTCCATGTAAGTTGGTTCGTGCTACAGATGCGGCTGGGGTTTGCACGAGAGGGCAGGGCGGAAGCCGTTGCCCGCAGATCTCCGGTCCCTTACCCGACGCCAGCACCGAGAGTCTAAACGGCGTGAACGAACGAAGATTCGCAGTGAAGGAAGGACACCGATGAAGACCTTGAGAAATGTGTTGCTGGCGCTGACGGCGGTCGTAGCGACGGCGCCTGTGATCGCCCAGACGGCGGCCAACGTGCACGGCAAAGTGGTGAACCCGGCAGGACAGCCGTTTGCCAACGCGGAAGTGAAGTTCACCAAGGACAAGACGGTCCCGTACAAGGACGAGAAGTTCGCACCGACGGTGACGGTGGATGCGCAGGGCAACTACACCGCGAAGGATGTGGCTCCCGGAGATTACTTCGTCTATGTGACGCAGGGCGAGAAGATGTTCGACCGGCTGGAGCTGACGGTGAAGGCCGGCGACGATAAGACGCTGGACTTCGACATGACGCGCGCGGAGTACCAGAACGCGATGTCTCCGGAAGAGAAGAAGGCGCTGGAAGAGTACAAAAAGAAGAACGCCGAGGCGGTACAGGCGAACAAGCAGGTGGCGAACCTGAATGCGACGCTGCAGGCGGTGCGGGCTGACCTGGCGAAGAATGCGCCTCCGGTGTACGGGGATGTCAGCAAGGACGTCAGCGATATGAAGGCCGCTGTGGATTCAAAGCCGGACGAGAGCATCCTGTGGCTGAACTACGGAAACGCGCTGGCGGCGCAGGGAGACCACCTGGCGAAGGTGAACCGCGACGCGAAGAAGACGCCTGTGCTGGATGACGATGTGAAGAGCACGTATTCGCAGGCGGTGGATGCGTACAAGAAGGGCATCGATCTGAACGTGGCCTCGAAGAAGCCCAGCCCGGTGGACCAGGCTTCGGGATGGAACGGCATCGGCAACACGCTGGCCAAGGAAGGCAAGGGCCAGGAGGCGTCCGACGCGTTTGAGAACGCGGTGAAGGCGGCTCCCACGAACGCCGGGATGTTCTACGGCAACGAGGCGGCGGTGCTGTTCAATGCAGGGCAGACGGAGGCAGCAGCCGCGGCAGCGGATAAGGCGATTGCGGCCGATCCGAACCGTCCTGACCCGTACTTCGTCAAGGGACAGGCGCTAATCGCGAAGTCCAGCTTCGATGCGAAGGCGCAGAAGATTGTGCCACCTCCGGGATGCGTGGATGCGTACCAGCACTACCTTTCACTGGCTCCGGATGGGCAGCACGCGGCGGCGGTGAAGGAAGTGCTGGCGAGCCTGGGCGAGAAGGTGGATACGCACTACAGCGCGGGCAAGAAGCGGTAGAGCCGGAAGTAGTAGGAAGTGAGGCCTCGGTCGAGCGATTCGGCCGAGGCCTTCTCTTTTTGGAGAGAGAACCGGGAGGACGTGTGGCGGAACGGGTGCTGGAGTTTGCGGAGGCGCTGGGGGAGGTACTGCGGCATGCGAAGGCGCTCGATGGAGCCCGCGGTGGGGTGGAGACGCCGCTGCTGGACGCGGTGGGACGGGTGCTGGCGAGACCGGTGCTGGCAGAACGGGATCACCCTCCGTTTGCGCGGTCGACGCGGGATGGGTATGCGGTGCGCAGCGTGGATGTGGCGGCGGAGCAGCCACTGCGGATTGTGGGCAGTGTACGCGCGGGCGAACGGTGGCGTGGAGCGGCGCCCGGCGACTGCGAGGCCATCGAGATTATGACCGGAGCTCCGGTACCGGAGGGGGCGGACGCGGTGCTGATGGTGGAGCATGCGGTGATTGGAAGCGATGGGCTGCTGAGGATCGAGGCCGGACGGACGCTGCAAGCCGGAGAAAACGTGGTGCCTCGGGGAGCGGAGGCGCGCGCTGGAGAGGAGGTGGTTCCGGCGGGGCGGAAGGTGGGCGCGGCCGAGGTGGCGCTGGCGGCGAGCTGCGGGTATGCGCGGGTGGAGGTGTATGCGCGGCCACGGGTGGCGATCGTGGCGACCGGGGATGAGCTGGTGGAGCTGGAGGAGGCGGTGGAAGAACAGCAGATCCGGAACTCGAACAGCTATGCGCTGGCGACGCTGGTGGCGGAGGAAGGAGGCGAGGCAAGGCGGCTGCCGATCGCGCGGGACACGCTGCGGGATCTGCGGGAGCGGTTGGAGGAGGGACGCGGGGCGGATTTGGTGCTGCTGTCGGGTGGGGTTTCGATGGGCAAGTACGACCTGGTGGAGGACGCGTTACGGGAGGCCGGGGCGGAGTTCATCTTTACGGGCGCGAAGATTCAGCCGGGTAAGCCAGTGGTGTTTGGGAGGCTGCCGAAGGGGGATGCAGGATCGGGGGAAGAGTGGATGTACTTCTTCGGGCTGCCGGGGAATCCGGTGTCGACGGAGGTGTGCTTTCGGCTGTTTGTGGCGCCGATGCTGCGGGCCCTCGCGGGGCAGGCGGAGATGGCGCCGCGGTTTGTGGAGGCGCTGCTGGCGGAGAACGTGAAGGGTGGGGCGCGGGTGACGAGGTTTTTGCCGGCGGTGCTGGAGAGCGACTGGAGACAGGCGACGGTGCACGTGGTGCCGTGGCAGGGGTCGGGCGACCTGGCGGCGAATGCCCGGGCCAATGGGTTTGCCGTGCTGCCGAGCGGGGTGGAGCGGATCAGCGCGGGCGAGGCAGTCCGCGTGCTGCTGCGGTAGGATGCGGCTATGAAGGATGCCAGACAGGGCGACGGGTGGATGGCGGGGACGGTTCTTGCAGGCTCGCTCGGGTTTCTAGAGGCGGCGCGCGTGTGGGGCGATTCCCTGCACCGGTGGAGAGGGATGGGGCTGGAGCGGAAGGTTGCGGACTTTGCCCTGCTTCCGATGATGATTCTGATGTGTCTCCTGCGCGCGGTGCGGCCGCGGATGGCGGATGGAAACACGGAATGAACGAGACGCTATCGCACTTCGATGAGGCAGGACAAGCTCACATGGTGGATGTGGGGGCGAAGGCGGCGACGCGGCGTGAGGCGGTGGCGGGCGCGTTTGTGGAGCTGAATGAGGCGGTGCTGAAGGCGCTGCCACAGAATCCGAAGGGCAATCCGCTGGAGGTGGCGCGGTTTGCAGGGATCCAGGCGGCAAAGCGGACGAGCGAGCTGATTCCGATGTGTCATCCGCTGGCGCTGAGCTTTGTGGATGTGCAGGCGGAGGTGGTGACCGGGGGGGTGGAGATTCGCGCGACGGCGGCGACCGTGGCCGGCACGGGGGTGGAGATGGAGGCGATGACCGCGGCGGCGGTGGCGGCGCTGACGGTCTATGACATGACCAAGGCGCTGGATAAGGGGATTCGGATTCGCGAGGTGGTGCTGCTGTCGAAGTCGGGGGGGAAGAGCGGGGACTACCGGCGGGTGCCGTGAGCGAAGGCGCAGGTCAGGCGGGGTAGGCCAGGGTAACGCCGAAGTGATGCTGGGGATCCTGGAACCACTGGGGTGCACCGTAGCCGGCGGACTCGATGAGGGCGCGGAGGCTGCGCTCGGTGAACTTGTAGCTGTTCTCGGTGTGGATG
>DATLMQ010000299.1:0-5718 GCA_035537215.1 Acidobacteriaceae bacterium | reverse complement strand
GTGCTTAGGCGGTGAGGGGATGGGGGGTGGGCTCTTCCGGCGAGACCTGGTCGGCCCAGACCTGGTGGGTGATGCGTGGGGGGCCGTCGCCGTGGTGGAGGGCCCAGACGCGCTCGCGGATGGCCTGGTCGGCGGCGGTGTTGCGCTCGCGGGAGCGGAGGTAGTCGAGCCAGCTTTCCATGATGAAGGTTTCGTTGAGGTGGGTGGGGTCGGCGGCGTCGCGGTAGATGCCCCAGCGGACGGCGCCGTCGCGGAGGCGGACGCCTTTGAGCTCGTGTACGGCGTGGGTGAAGGCCGCGTAGTTCTCCGGCTGGACGCAGTACTCGATGGAGATGCGGACGGGGCCTTCCTCGGGGTCGGGGAGGATGGGGAGCGTGAGGGGGCGCTTGAACTGGAAGGGGGTGAGGTCGGGGAGGGAGCCTTTGAGGATGTGGATGCGGAGGGAGAAGGGGAGCGAGAGGGCCATGCCGACGGCGGCGCTGAGGAGGGCGGCGCGGGTGGAGCTGCGCTGGGCGATGGCTCCCCAGAGGATGCTGCCGAGGGCGAGGCCGCCCTGGAAGGTCATGAGGTAGAGGCCGAGGGCGCGGGCGTAGACCCAGCGCGGGACGGAGAGCTGGACGCTGACGTTGAGGGTGGACATGGTGCTGGTCCAGCAGAAGCCGGCGCCGAGAAGGACGGGGATGATGGCCCAGGGGGAGTGCAGGAGCGCGAGCGCGACGAAGGCAAGGATGTAGTAGACGGAGGTGATGGCGAGCAGGGCATCGGCGGGCAAGACCCGGCGGATGCGAGCGAGGGTGAGGGCGGCGAGGACGGCGCCGACACCGAGGGAGCCGTTGAGGATGCCGTAGCCCATGGCTCCCTGGCGCATGTCGGATTTGGCGACAAGGGCGAGGAGCGACCAGATGGCGCTGACGAAGAAGGCGAAGAGAAAGGCGCGGATGAGCGGGCCCTGGAGGTCAGGGGCGTAGCGGAGGTAGCGGAGGCCGGAGCGGACGGAGCCGAAGATGCGCTCGGCGGGGAGGGCGCTGCGGAAGAGGGGCTGGCGCTTCCACTTCCAGAGGATCCAGATAACACCGGCGAAGGAGGCGGAGTTGAGGGCGAAGACCCAGCCGGCGCCGGAGTCTGCGCGGGTGAAGGCGGCGACCATGAGGCCGCCGAGGGCGGGGCCGACGGCGCGGGCGATGTTGTTGCTGGCGGCGTTGAGCGTGACGGCGGCGGGGAGCTGCTCCTGCGGGACGAGCTCGGGGACAATGGCTTGCCAGGCCGGGTTGTTCATGGACGAGCCGATGTTGAGCAGGAAGGTGAAGAAGAGCAGGGCGAGCGGAGAGACCAGGCCGGCGAAGGTGAGGATGGCGAGGACGGCGACTGAGACGAGCATCCAGGCCTGCCAGAAGATGAGGATGCGGCGGCGGTCGAAGATGTCGGCGGTGGCGCCGGCGAAGAGGCCGAGGCCGAGGACGGGGAGGCTGGCCGCGGTCTGCATGAGAGCGATGAGCAGGGGCGAGGCGGTGAGCGAGGTCATCAGCCAGGTGCCGGCGGTGTCCTGCATCCAGGTGCCGACGCCGGAGATGGTGGCGGCGATCCAGCGGTCGCGGAAGAGGGCGATGCGGAGGGGAGCGAAGGCGCCGGTGCCGGGGTCCTGCGGAGGAGAGACGCTGGAGGTCGCGAGGTCGCTGGAGTCTGTCTGGGCGGTGTGTCCCACGTTTCTATGATGCATGGGTGGATGGGCGGCCGGGCGGAGGGAGGCGGGTTTCCACCGAAGGGAGGGGCGGGAGTGGGGATGGGGAGGGGCGGTTTGCCGAGAGGAAGATCGCGGAAAAAATATTCGACCGGAATGTCTTGACAGGAAGTCTTCGCTTCACATACTTTGTGCCACGAACTAAAAAGGACTCAACCGCCGGGCGGTAAAATCCAGGCCCGGCGGGACCAGCTTCGCCGCATGTCATCGACGAACGTGACCGTGCATCAACCTGGCGAGGCGTGCTGATGACGTTTCGCCCGAAACGGGGCCAGGGTATTCCCCTGTGCTCCAGAGGGAGATCTATGAAGCATCTTCGCCTTCATCATTCCCGATTTGCCAAAGCCACTGTTCCTCTAATGCTGACGCTGTTTGTAGCGTGGGGGGACGGGAGAGCAGCCGCCCAGGAGAATACCTCAGACGACGCGAGTACGCCGGTGGTCTACGGCGTGGAGAATACAGGCGCGGGGTACACCGCACCGGCGTTCCCGAGCTTCGCGCAGCTTCCGATCATTCGGCCTTTGCCGGATCCGTTCCGGTTCGCGGATGGGATGCGGGATACGTCGTTTTCGAGCTGGGAGCGCCGGCGCAATGAAATTAAGGCCGCCATCGAAAAATATGAGATCGGGCCCAAGCCTGACTGTTCGGACTGCACGATCACGGCGACGTATGTGCCGGCGGTGGCGCCTGCGACGAGGGGCAGACTGACGGTGGTTGTGACCAGGAACGGGAAGTCGATGACGATCTCGACGGGGGTGTATATCCCGACGGACATGGGGAGCGGGCCGTTTCCGGCGATGATTCCGATGGTGTCGACGTCGACGGCGAGCACAGGGACGCTGGGCCGGGGAAGTCTGCCGGCGGCGTCGTTTACCGGCAAGGCGATTGCGAGCGTGGACTTTCCGCATAACAACGTGACGACCTATGGAAAGCCGGCACCGACGGATGCGTTTTACCAGCTGTATCCGGAGCTTTGCGCCGGGGCCGCGTGCGCGGGCGGGAGCAATTCGGGGCAGTACGCGGCGTGGTCGTGGGGTGTGAGCCGGCTGCTGGATGGCATGGCGATCGCAACGCATCAGTCGGTGAACCCGCTGCCGATCGACATGAGCCACCTGGCAGTGACGGGGTGCTCGTATGCGGGAAAGATGGCGCTGTTCGCGGGGGCGTTCGACGAGCGGATTGCGCTGACGATTGCGCAGGAGAACGGAGGCGGAGGCCAGCCGTCGTGGAGGGTGTCGCACGATATCGAGGCGACGCGTGCGGTAGAGGGCATCGACGTTACGGACTACAACTGGTTTATGAGCGGGATGAAGCAGTTTGCGGGCAACAACGTGTACAAGCTGCCGGAGGATCATCATGAGCTGGCGGCGATGATTGCGCCGCGGGCGCTGCTGGAGACGGGCAACACGAACTACTACTGGCTGTCGAATGGGTCGAACTATGTGTCGGCGCGGGCGACGCAGCAGGTGTACAACACGTTCGGGATCGGGGACCGGTTCGGGTTCTATATCGATGGCGGACATGCCCACTGCGCGACGCTGCCGGCGGAGGCTCCGGCGGTGGGGGCGTTTGTGGACAAGTTCATGCTGGGGCAGACGGGCGCGGACACGGATGTCGAGGTGTATCCGAACGGTCCAGGCCAGCCGGCCACGCTGCCGAGTGGAAACGGCGCTGGGCGGCCGGGCGCGCCCAACTATCCGTACTTCTTCCCGACGATGGATTACCAGCGGTGGACTGCCTGGTGGGGAACGAACAATCCCCAGTTCCCGACGAACTGGAACACGGGCGGAACGCTGAACCTGATGATGAACAACAACCTGAAAGTGGATTCGGGCGACCTGGTGAAGGCGGGGTACGACCTGTACCTGGCTGGGGACCATCCTGCGGCGACGGTGACGGCGGAGAACACGAACATACAGGCGGACGTCTCGTGCCCGGACGGCAGCTCGTATACGCTGACGGTTCCGCTGCCGCAGAACCAGACGTATTCCATTCCGGCGAGCAACAATAACTGGTTCCCGTCACCGGTGCAGAACAGCCCGCTGGTGTACCAGGGGTCGGCGACGGCCTCCGGGTGCAGGGGAGGCGTGGCGAAGAGCACGTACTTCAGTGCGCTGGGGATACAAGACGGCTCCTCTGGCGATCCCGCAGGGCCGGGTATCCTGTCGACCGACACGGCGGATCCTCTGAATGTGAGGTTCCACTGCAGCGATGACAGAAACGGCTCCGGCGGACACTGGAGCCCGACGGTGACGGTGAACTTCAACCCACCGAACTAGTGCGGAGGGAAGATCGCGAGGGGCGGGGATTCAAATCCCTGCCCTCTCGTTTTTATGTGGGCGATGGATGTCTGGAGCTCGGCTGGCGGGCTGTGGCGAACGGGATGGGATGGCCGATGGACTGGATCGTGATGGGAGTGGATCGCGATGGAGTGGGCCGTGTAGGGAGTGAGCCGACGCGTGGACTGACCGGCCTGCGAGGGGGGGCGTGACGGCGAGTTTTTCAGATGCTCCAGGCGGCGAGCGGAGCGTGGTACCCTCAAAAGGCTTCCCCCGGCACGAGCTCCAGAAAGATGCTGCCAGTTAAGGTCTAACTGCGCGAAGGATGGTGTGTATGACGACGATGAACCGAGTTGCAGGGGCGACCGCGAGGGTATTTCTTCTCGCCATGCTGGTGCTTGGCGGATGGGCGCCAGCTCAAAACGGCCAGGGCCGGGGGCAAGAGAAGGACGAGCATCCTGCGGGCAAGGAGAAGGTCCTTTACATATGGGCACAGGACCAGGCGAAAGTCGCACCGGACTTTCTGGCGGTGATCGACTTCAACGAGCAGTCCGCCAACTACGGACAGGTGATCAACGTCGTGCCGCTGCCGCCTCCGGGGAACATCGGCAATGAGCCGCACCATTGCCACCTGAATGCAGACAAGACCATCCTGGGCTGCGGAGGGCTGCTGAGTCTGCTGAAGAACCAGAACGGGATCTTCTTCTTCGACGTGTCGAATGCGAAGAAGCCGCGGTTCATGTTCTCGACCAAAGCTGTGGAGTCGAGCATGACCGACGACTTCCTGCCGCTCGAAAATGGCGGATTTCTGATCACGCAGATGGGGTCAGCGAGTGGGATGGCGCCGGGGCGTGTGGCGGAGTTCGACGGACGCATGCACTTTGTTTCGGATCACTTTGGAACGGTGTCGCTGTTTGAGGAGTGGCCGTCCACGCCGCCTCTGGACGGGTTCAACCCTCATGGGATTTCGGCGCGTCCGGACCTGAACCTGATGATGACCTCGGACTTTATTCTGCCGAGCAGCACGCTGATGGGGTCGATGGGACCGGTTCTGCGGGGATCGGTGCGCCTATGGGACTATCGGGAGCGGAAGATCACGAAGACGGTCGACCTGTTTGCGCCCGACGGAACGCCCGCGCAGGGGACCATGGACGTGAAGATGCTGCCGAAGGACCCGCATGGCTACGGCTACACCTCGGGGATGTTCGACGGGCATATCTATCTGATCGACCCGGAGCGAGGGACGGGCACACCGGTGTTCGATCTCTCCACGGTGAAGCCCCATGTCAAGACCTCTGTACCCGGGGGAATGGGTCAGATCATGGCGACGCCGCAATCCGGCGACCGGCTGATCGTGGGCACGTTCATGGCGGGGCAGGTCGTGATGCTGGATACCACGGACCGCTTCAACCCGAAGCAGGTGTCGGTGGCCAGCTTCGGAGAGAACGCGGGGCCGCACAACCTTGTGCTGAGCGAGGACGATAGCCGGCTTGTGGTGACGGACTACTTTCTGAACGAAGATGCCGAGGGCATTATCCACTTTGAAGGGGACCACAAGGTCCACGTTCTCAAGGTTTCGCACGATGGGCTGGTGGAGGACAAGCGTTTCAACCTGGACTTCAATACAGCGTTCAAGACGGGCCCGGCGCGTCCCCACGGAATTGCGATGAAGTAGCTCCAGCGTCGGCAGCCCGGGGGATC